>DASQCY010000122.1:0-4869 GCA_035634495.1 Allostellaceae bacterium | reverse complement strand
GTCCCAATCGGCAACGACGCCGCGCGTCTCGATCGGCGCCGATGAGCCGCGGTCGTAGCGGAAGCGGCGGCGCACCACCAGGGCGGCGGCTTGTCGGGCGGCGTCGTAGTCGCCTTTTCTCTGGTGGACGCGGGCTGCAATATTACCGGGGACGTCGTCATGGACCCGCGCCGAATCGGGCGCCAGCGCGCGCTCGATGTCGGTCACCGCCGGCAGCGGCTGGTATTCGACCGCGATGTCGGCCAGCGCGTCCTCGGCAATGTAGCGGCTCTCGGCCACCACCACGGCCACCGGCTCGCCGACATGGCGAACTTTGCCGCGCGCCAGCGGCACCTGGGTTCGTTGGTTGAAGATCGTGCCTTCGATAGGTGGCGGCGGCACCAGCAGCGGGCCCGGCTTCCAGTGGTCGCCGAGATCGTCGGCGGCGTAGGCGGCAACCACGCCCTGCCGCTCCCGCACCCGCGCCAGATCGACCGCACCCACCCTGGCATGGGCATGGGGGCTGCGTAGGAAGGCGACATGCAGCATCCCCGGACGTTCCACATCATTCACAAACAATGCCCGGCCGGTGAGCAGACGGCGGTCCTCATTGCGCGCGATCGGCGCGCCGAAATAACGGGTGGTCATCGCATTATTCGGACGGCAGATTTTGCAGTGCTTGATCAATGCTGTCGGCGACGCTGTCGACAGCTGCGAATGGCAGGTCGAGGCGTCTCGTGGCGGATTCGGTCAGCATGAGATTGTAGGGTGCGTCGTCTTCCTCCCCGCTCTTGCAAGCGTCGCGGATTTTGTCGCTGGCGCGAAAGTCGGTCCGAAACAGAATAACCGGCTTTTTGCGATAGGAGTAACCGCACTCCCAGCAAGTCCCCGAGTCGGGATCCGAGCCATCCATATTGGCGACGACGACATCGGCCCAATCGATGCCTTCGACGTCTTTAACGAAGATCTGCTTCGGCGTCATTGTCATTTGCTCAAACTCCTGAGGGAGCCAAACCTCGTATCCTTTATCTCGGAGCATGCTTGTCAGGTCGTTATTAAAGTTACGCTCGGCGGTGCTGAATAGTGGTCCGGCAAGGTAGATCTTCATATTTTCCTCCGATCGAACGAACATGGGACAGCCCGGGCCGAAAGAGCGATCAGTTTGCGCGCGAACTGGGTGTGAGGGATAGTCGAAGCGGCAAATCGGCCACTCGGAAAGGAGGCCATAATGTTGATCGCGAGGGCCGCCGTCACATTCGCTGCGGTACTGTTGTCGGCAACTCTCGTTCAGGCGGCTGATACCAAACCCGCTATCGTCTTCGATACTGGCGGCAAGTTCGACAAATCCTTCAACGAAGGTGTGGCCAATGGCGCCGAACGCTTCAAGAAGGAAACCGGGATCGCCCCGATCGAGTTCGAGGTCACCAACGACACCCAGTTCGAGCAGGCGCATCGCCGCTTCGCTCAGCGCGGCAGCGATCTGATCATCGGTGTCGGGTTCGACCAGGGGGTTCCGGTGGAGGCGGTGGCAAAAGAATTTCCTGCCGTGCATTTCACGATCATCGACGCGGTGGTGAAGCAGCCAAATGTGCAATCGGTGCTGTTCAAGGAGCAGGAGGGCTCGTTTCTCGTCGGCATCGCCGCAGCGATGGCCTCAAAGACGGGCAAGATCGGCTTCGTCGGCGGGATGGACATTCCGCTGATCCGCCGCTTTGCCTGCGGCTACGTCCACGGTGCCAAGTACGCCAACCCGAATATCGAGGTGATCCAGAACATGACCGGGACCACGCCGGCGGCCTGGAACGACCCGGCACGCGGCGGCGAATTGGCCAAGGGGCAGTTCGACCGCGGCGTCGACGTCATCTACGCGGCCGCCGGCGGCACTGGGATCGGCGTCTATCAAATGGGCAAGGATGCCGGAAAGTTAGCGATCGGCGTCGATTCTAACCAAAATTACCTGCAGCCTGGGACGATGCTGACGTCGATGGTCAAGCGCGTCGACCTTGCCGCCTACAACAGCCTGATGGCCGAGAAAGCAGGCACCTGGCAGCCCGGCATCAGCGTGCTGGGGCTCAAGGAAGGCGGCGTCGACTGGGCTGTCGATCAATACAACGAAAATTTGATCACCCAAGAAATGAAGACCAAGGTCGAGCACGCCAAGAAGGACATCATCGACGGTAAAATAAAGGTGCAGGACTACATGGAAGCCAACACCTGCTCTTCTTAGCGAGGAACTCACCGCAATGGCAAATGTATTACGGCCCTTTCTCGTCATTCCAGCGAAAGCGTAAATCCAGGACCGGCAAGCCCGCACCTCATCCCCCGGACCTCCGATTTCGCGCGGGCGATGAAAATCTATCGTCAAGATGGGACTTCATTCCGAGCCAGCCTCTGATGGACCCGCAAACCGGGCGTCTTAAAGAATGCACCGCAGCGCGCTCGTTCGCCGTCGAACTGCGCCATATCGACAAGCGCTTTGGCACGGTTCACGCCAACTGTGACGTTTCGCTCCGCATCGCAGCGGGGTCGATTACCGGAATCGTCGGAGAGAACGGCGCTGGCAAATCGACCCTGATGAGCATTCTCTACGGGTTTTACGAGGCCGACAGCGGCGAGATCATGATCGACGGCAAACCCGTCGTGATCGCCAGGCCCGCCGATGCGATCGTCCTCGGCATCGGCATGGTGCACCAGCACTTCGTGCTCGTGGACACCTTCACAGTGCTCGAAAACATCATGCTCGGCGCCGAGGGCGGCGCGCTGCTGCGGCATGGGGCTGCGGCTGCGCGCGAGGAAGTCCGGCGGCTCGAGCGCGAATACGGCCTCGTGGTCGATCCCGAAGCGCTGGTCGTCGACCTGCCGGTCGGCGCGCTGCAGCGGGTCGAGATCCTCAAAGCACTGTACCGTCGCGCCCGCATTCTGATCCTCGACGAGCCCACCGGCGTCTTGACCCCGCAGGAGACGGATCAGCTCTTTCGTATTCTCTCGGCGCTACGTTCGAGCGGCACGACGATCATTCTTATCACGCACAAATTGCGCGAGATCATGGCGGTTACCGACGAGGTCTATGTGATGCGCGCCGGCGCCATCGTCGCTCATCGCCGGACCGCCGCGACTGACCCGGCCGAACTGGGGGAGCTGATGGTCGGCCGCAAGGTCCGGCTGACCTTGGACAAGGGAAGTGGTCGTTTCGGCGCCCCGGCACTCGTAGCCGAGGGGCTGACCTTTCGCGACCAGCGCGGCGTCACTCGCGTCGACAACGTTAGCTTTTGCGTCCGCACCGGTGAAATCGTCGCCATCGCCGGGGTCAGCGGCAACGGTCAGAGCGAACTGCTTGAATTGCTCGCCGGCATCCGGCCGCCAACGGCCGGACACTTCACCGCGAATGGCCGGGTGATCACGCCGGAGGCGCCCTCGAGCCCGGCGGAGATGCGGGCGATCGACGTCGCCCACATACCGGAGGACCGTCACCGGTCGGGACTCGTCACCGCGTTCACCGCAAACGAGTCGGCAATTCTCGGTTACCAGCGCGATCACGGCTATTCCTGCTGGCTGCTGCTGATCAAGCAGAAGTTGTTGCACCATTGCGAGCTGCTGATGGAGCGCTTCGATGTGCGCCCGCGGGCGCCAATGCTGCGCTCAGCTAATTTCTCCGGCGGCAACCAGCAGAAACTGATCGTCGCTCGTGAATTGGAACGCGAGTCGAAGGTATTGCTGATCGGCCATCCGACTCGCGGCGTCGATATAGGAGCCATCGAATTCATCCACCGGCAGCTGCTGCAGCGGCGCGACGCCGGGTCCGCGATCCTGCTGGTGTCGGTCGAGCTTGAGGAGGTGATGGCGCTTGCCGACCGCATCTTGGTCATGTGTGGCGGAAGGATCGTTGGCGAGCTGTCGGCCGAGGAGGCCGACGAGCGCAGGCTCGGCCTGTTGATGGCTAGTGCGCAGGGCGGTGAGGTGCGCGCGCCAGCAGCCGTCGGCGCCGCGCCGTGAGGGGTGCCCGGCCGACATTGCCACGCTGGGTCGATATCGGCCTGATCCCACTGGCAAACGTCGTTTTCGCCCTGCTGGTCGCCGGCCTGATCGTCCTGGCGATCGGAGAAAATCCCTTGGCCGCGGTCCGCGTGATGCTCGCGGGCGCGCTCGGCGATAGCGAAGGCATCGGTTACACGCTTTACTACGCGACCAACTTCATCTTCACCGGGCTCGCAGTTGCGGTCGCGTTTCACGCCGGATTGTTCAACATCGGCGGCGAGGGGCAGGCCACGCTCGGCGGTCTCGGTGTCGGATTGGTATTGCTGGCAGGCGACCGGCATCTGCCCTTCGCGGCGCAGCTGCCGTTGGCGCTGCTCGCCGGGATGGGCTTCGGCGCGGCATGGGCTTTGGTGCCGGCCTGGCTGCAGGCCTATCGCGGCAGCCACATTGTCATTACCACGATCATGTTCAATTTCCTGGCCGCGGCGCTAATGGTCTACCTGATGGTCAATGTCCTGATCGCGCCGGGGTCGATGTCGCCGGAAAGCCGCGAGTTCGGCGCGGCGACGTTACCGCAAATGCACGAAGTGCTGGCGCCGCTCGGTGTCAAATTGACGGCAACCCCGCTCAACCTGTCGGTCGTCCTGGCGGCAGCGCTTTGCGTCTTCGTCTGGCTCCTGGTGTGGCACACGCCGTTCGGCTTCGAGCTGCGGACCACGGGACATAGTGCTACGGCTGCCGTCTACGCCGGGGTGCGGCCGCGCCGCATCATCATGATCGCGATGTGCCTGTCGGGTGCCATCGCCGGCTGTGTCGGCCTCAACGAGATTATGGGGGTACATCATCGCCTGCTGCTCAATTTTACTGCCGGCTACGGCTTCACCGGCATCGCAGTGGCGCTGATGGGGCGCAACC
>DASQCY010000121.1:0-1926 GCA_035634495.1 Allostellaceae bacterium | reverse complement strand
CGAATCATCGCGTAGAAATCCTCGACAACGAACCGGCGCAGGCAAAAGGTGGCTATCGCCTCACCCCTGTGGTTCTCTGCGAGCAGCCAGAAGTCGTCGTGACCGAAGCGCGTTTCTTTTGGATCGAAGGCTTGGTTGAGGTGAACATCACCATGGGCGCGCCGGATGGCCGCATAAGTCGAGAAATTGCGCCGAACGTGCAACGATATCCCGGCCTCGTCGAGTGCTGCGATGGAGCCTTCGATCGCCAATTGAACACGGGCGGCTTCATGCGTAGCTAACCGGTCCACGAGCTCTCCATCGTCGCAGCGGCTCCCCAAATCGAAGAGCCGCGCCGGACCGAAAGGAGAACAAAACAGTATTATTATATGGTTAACATGGTGGAAATATTCGAAATTTATTTCAAGCCTTTACTTACTCTTAATATTCGCTATGAGGGCTGAAATTTCGATGCCGTCATAGCCGGACCCGATGGGCAATACCTTGCTGACATTACTGAACCCGTCGACGATCGCGGCTTATACCGCAGCCGGTTACTGGGGCGACGAGACGATCTATCGCCTCACCGCGCGGCAGGTGCGGACGGTGCCCGGTGCCTTCGCGGTGCGCGACCGTCGCCGGCGGCTAACCTATGCGGCGCTGGTCGAGGCCGCGGATCGGCTGGCCGCGGGCTTGGCCGGCCACGGCATACGGCCGGGCCAGCGTGTCGCCGTGTGGCTGCCGAGCCGGGTGGAGACTGCCGTCGCGCTGCTCGCCTGCTCGCGCAACGGCTATGTCTGTTGTCCGTCGCTGCACCGCGGCCACACGGTTGGCGACGTCGTTGCCCTGGTCGACCGCATGCGCGCCGCCGCGCTGATCGCCGAGCCGGGCTACGGGGCCGACGCCGACCGGTATGACCTCTTCGCACAGCTGGCGGGTCGAGACTTCTTGCGCTGCGTGTATCGGGTGGAGCCGGTCGACGCCGCGGCGATCCCGTTCGGCGAGATTCTCGACCCGGTCGCACCGGTACCCCCGAGCAGCGAGGCGAACCAGGTGATGTATCTGCCGTTCACCTCCGGCACGACCGGCGAGCCGAAGGGCGTGATGCACAGCGACAACACATTGCTCGCCACCGCGCGGATGATGGCGCGTGACTGGGCGCTCGACGGCAGAGTGCTCTACACCCTGAGCCCGTTGAGCCACAATCTCGGCCTCGGCGCGCTGATTACCGCGCTGACGGGCGGGGGCGAACTGGTGGTGCACGATCTGCCGCGCGGCTTGAGCCTGCTCGACCGGCTGGAGGAGACGGGCGCCTATTTCTTGTTCGGCGTGCCCACCCATGCCATCGACCTGTTGAGCGAAATGCGCGCCCGCGGCGCTCAGCACCCGACTGCGGTTCGCGGCTTCCGCATTTCCGGGGCTGCCGCACCGCCGCAGGTCGTGAGTGAGCTGATGTCCCGCGGGGTCGTGCCGCAGAGCGGCTACGGTATGACCGAAACCTGCTCGCACCAATACACATCGCCCGACGATCCGCCCGAGCGCATCGTCGAGACCTCCGGCCGCGCCTGCGCGGGGTTCGAGGTCCGCATCTGGCGCCAGGACAACCCGGATGCGGAGGCTGCACCCGGCGAGATTGGCCAGATCGGCGGTCGCGGCGCCAGCCTGATGCTCGGCTATTTCGACGACCAGGCGGCCACCGAGGCCGCGTTCAACGCGCATGGCTGGTTCATGACCGGCGACCTCGGTTGGATGGACGAGCGCGGCTATCTGCGAGTCGTGGGCCGCCAGAAGGACATCATCATCCGTGGCGGCCATAATATCTATCCGGCGCGCCTCGAGGCGCTGGCGACGCGTCACAACGCGGTCGAGAAGGCGGCGGCGTTCGCGGTTGCCGATCCGCGGCTCGGCGAACGGGTCTGCCTCGCCGTCGTGACGCGCGAAAACATG
>DASQCY010000120.1:0-2551 GCA_035634495.1 Allostellaceae bacterium | reverse complement strand
CGCTCGAATCCGCTGCCGTCCCGGCCGCCGTCCCACCGCTGATGATGTCACCTGGATAAAGAGTGAAGTCGCGCGATAGGTATTCAAGGTATTCGCCGAAGGTGAAGACCATATCGCGCGTGTTGAAGCGCTGGCGGCGCTCGCCGTTGACCAATGTCTCGAGTTCGGCATTTGTCGGATCGGTTTCGCCCACCGCGATGCAGGGGCCTAGTGAGCACGATGTATCGAAATTCTTCGGAAAGTTAAAATTGAGCGGGCCGCCCTGTGTCTCACGCGGCGCGCGGATGCTCCAATCCGCGAGTATCGTGACGCCCCACACATGGTCCATGAGCTGAGCGGGTTTCAGGTCGGCCCCACACTTACCGAGCATAATCGCAATCTCGCCCTCATAGTCCAAACGGTTGCAGCGGTCGGGGTAGCGAAGCTCGCCGTCGGGACCAATGATCTCACGACCGAGCTTCCAGAAGCCCCAGAACCCGGCCTTTCGGATTTCCTGGTAGGCATCGCCCTCGTAGGGTCTGCCCCGCATTTTCACGGCCATGGCCGCAGCGTGGTCGGCGAAGTTTCCGCCCGCGCAAGCGATGCGGGCATTATTCGGTCTTGGGGCGTACAGCCGCACATTGGCGGCCGGGTAGACGAGCGTTTCGCCCCCTGGCCCGAATTTGTCCTGCGCCTGTCCGAAGAGGTAGTCGAGCGCTTTCTGCGCGTGTTCGAGCGCGCGCGGGCCGCCTTCGATCAGATGCGCGAGGTCGGACGGCACCAGCGCCTCGGCCATTGCCAGCGGACCGGGCTCGCCCTCCCGCTCGCGCAGATATTTGGCGCACGCATAGGAGAGGTCGACGACATTGCCGTTATGCAACGCGCCGGTTCGCTTATCGGGGCCAAATACGACGATTTTCATCGAACGCTATCCTTCTGGACTGCCGTTTGGGGAGGTGGGGTCTCAGGACTTCGACGGAGGCCGGTTGTTGTAAGCCGGGTGGTCGGACGCAATCGGCAGAGTTACGGCGGCCCCCGTCGCTGCCGAATGGTAGAGCGCAGTGGCGAGCTCCAACGAAGAACGGGCATCGACAACGGTAACCGGCAACGCCGCGCCGGTCGTCAATGCCGCGTGGTAAGCGCCGAACTGGCCTTCAAACCGCGACGGCACGGGGTGGTAATCGGCCAGTGCCTCGGCAATCCGGGCCTCTGCCTCGGGCGAAGCGGGAACGATCTCCCAAGGGTCGTCGCCGGGCGAGTAAGGGGTCAGCGCGCTCTCCAAAGTCACATGCTCAAAGCACAGGCGCAGGCGGCTGATCTCGCGCTGCGAGCCGAGTGTGGCGGCGAGCGAAACTAGCGCGCCGCTCCGCATCACAAGGCTTGCAACGGCGCAGTCCTCGACTTCGATCGGATTGACGCGCGTCGCTGTGCACGCGAACACGCTGGCGGCCGGGCCCATCAACCACGTCATCAGGTCATGGATGTGGATCGCGTGCATCAGCAAGATGCCACCGCGCTCGGTTTCCCGGCGCCCGCGCCACGGCGTCTCGTAATACTTCGCGGTCCGTTTCCAAGCGGTCTCGACAGTCGCCAGGTAGGGCTTGCCGGCGATCCCCAACTCGATGATCCGCTGCGCCTTTTGCACTCCGTTGCCAAAGCGGTACTGAAAGATCGGCATCACTCGACAGGTGGCGGCCTTCTCGGCTGCGAGCACCCGGTCGATCTCGGCGAGCGAGCCGGCCAGCGGCTTTTCGCAGACAACCTCCCTGCCGGCCGAGAGTGCCGCCAGGATCTGCGTGAAATGGAGCATCGCCGGCGTACAGATGCCGACGATATCGATGTCGTCCATGCGCAGCACTTCGTCGAAGGACCGGGTGCGCCGCGGAATCGAGAATTCCTCCGCGACGGCCGTCAACCGCGCTTCGTCGACATCGCACAATGCCACGACGCGAAACTCCTCGGGGTGCTTCCGGTAACCCTGGGCGATGTGGTTGCGCCCTACCCCGCATCCGACGACCGCAACTCGAAACAAGTCCTGCAGCATGGCTGATAATAGCAGAGCGCACCGTGGTACACTAACCTGTCCATGCGACTTGCACGAAGGGCACCGCACAGATCGCAGCCGTAATCGCCGAGACGATCGGCTCTGCAAGCGCGACGCTCGGCCCGATGACCGGCCGGCGCTATGTCGAGAGCCTCAGGGACGGTCGCGAGGTCTGGATCGACGGCGAGCGGGTCGACGACGTTACGACGCATCCGGCCTTCAAGGACATGATCGCCGAGCTGGCGCGCATCTACGATCTGCAGAACAGCGAGAAGTACCGCGACGAGATGACCTGCATCGACCCGGCCACCGGCCGGCGTATCAGCGTCAGCTGGCTATGGCCGCGCTCGGCCGAAGATCTCAAGCGCAAGCGCCGCAATAGCGAGTTGTGGAACGAGCTCAGTTGGGGCCAGCTCGGCCGCAGCCCCGACATCCTGGCGCCGTACATTATCTCGGCGCTCCATCTCAAAGACCAATTCAGCGCAGTCAAGCATCCGAAATGCGATTTCGGCGACAATATCGAGAATT
>DASQCY010000119.1:0-1550 GCA_035634495.1 Allostellaceae bacterium | reverse complement strand
GATCCGAGATTGCCTTGCATACTCAGGTTTCCTGAAGAGTCGAAACCGAACATCCTTTGTGCGGCTCACATCTTGCCGGCCGGCGCCGGCGCGCCTTGCACGTTGCTTCCGACGTCTCTGATGCCGAGTAGCTCGCGTTTCTTCTTGAGCGCACTGCCGTGCAGGCCATTCTGGTCGGAAAGCACATCGCCCGACCAGCCGTCGTATTTCACGAAGGCGCCGGAATGCGAGCTGCCACCGTTGGGCATGGGAATGCGCTTCGTCACCTGCTTCTGATCGAGATCGAAGACGACGACCTCGAAGCTTGAATTGCAGCTGATCCACAATTCGTTGGCATCGGGATCCGGATGGAGAATTCCGTGATCGCCGCGGATGCAGTTGGTGACGAACTGATCGACCGGCCGTTCGGACTTTTCCATCAGCGCCGTATCGATGAAGCCGACGACCTTGCCCCGGTTATGGGATTCTTCGCCCTTGCCGATGACGTAAAGATCTTTGTCGTTCCAGCCGAAATGCGCGCCATACGGCCCTTCCACGCCCGCGCGCGCCACGCCCACGATCTTGTCCGCCTTGCGATCATACTTGAACACGCGGCTCGTCACCGCGCCGGTGAAGTAGGCGTATTTGTCGTCCGCGCTGAATGCGACCCAGACCGGCGTGCTCTCCTGGATCGGAATAGTGCCGGTCACCCTCCAGTCCTTGGTGCTGATTCGCACCATGATGTTGCCGAAGGTGTCCTTGCGCGCGGCGTTGTCGCGGAAACGGCCGCCAGCAATGATCTCCTGCCCATCGGGTGAGGCGAAGTACAGATAGGTATCGATTCCGATGTCGTTGAAGTCGAGCCCGCCGACCACCTTGTTGTCCTGCGCGGGATCGAGCACGAACAAAGGCTGGCCCCACCCATAGCTCATCACAAGATGGCGACCGTCCGGCGTATTGAGCACCTTGGCGTGGTGCGGGTTGCCGTTGGTGTGCAGGACCTTATCCAGCTTCAGCGTGCGCGCATTGATGATCAAGAGGCGGCCGAAACCCATCGTTCCAAACGTCCCCTCTCCGGTTGGCAGATAGATCCACTTGCCGTCGGGAGAGACACCGACCCCGTGGTCCTCGAATACGTTCTTCCAGCCCCAGGCCAGGACGTCGTAATGCTGCGACGTGACGACCTCGCGGCTATCGGCGTCAACGATAGCGATTCCGGGCAAGGTCACGCCGCTGAGAAGACCGCCGTAGCCCGGTCCCTCCGTCGTGACGAAGACCAGCGGATGCTTTTTCGGATCCCAGGCATCGGGCCCGGTCGAATCGAAGCTCTTCTCCAGCGTCACGCCGAGCTTGGTCGCCAGCGGCGTCGCCCAATTATCGTCCGCGGATCCGCGTGAAACTGGCGATAGCAATATTGCGCCGATGGCCGCGAGCGCGACTAACCAGCGCGGCCTACGAAGCGGGGTTCTCGACATTGCAGTTCTCCTTGAGCTGCGCGTTGCGCACGGATTCGCCGCTGGATGCTTCGATCCAAGCGTCAGTGACAGACATCGAAACTCTTCGCCATGATT
>DASQCY010000118.1:0-3809 GCA_035634495.1 Allostellaceae bacterium | reverse complement strand
TCAGAGTGCCGCCGCTGTTGTCCAGCGTGCCGCCCACCGTCACCGTGCTGCCGCCAACGGCGCCGACCTGCGTCGACAAGAAAAGTAGCCGTGTTGGTCAGGCCGCCGGCCAGTGTCAACGCGGCGTGCGCCGCCGCGCCGGTGCCCTCCAGATTGACCGTCCCGGCGTTGCTCAGGCTCGCCGCCTGCGCTGCGCTTGTCGCGGTGAGGCTGATATTGCCGATCTCGAAGCTCGCGCCGGCGCCGTTGGTCAGCGCTCCGCCGAGGACCAGCGAGCTGCCGCCGGTGCCGAAAGTTTGCTGTCCGTCGACGCTGACCAAACCCGTGTTGGCCAGCCCACCGACCGTCGTAGGCAAGCTGGCGCCGTTCTATAGCGCGACAGTCCCCGAGTTGGTCAGGGTTCCCGTTAGAGCGGCTGCTGCGCCGGAGCCCGAGAGCGTCCACGCGCCAGGGCTGTTGATCGTCACAGACCCGATTGTAACCGCGGTAGTCAGCGTCGGGTCGCCGGTGGAAATGGTTACGTCGTAGGTGTTGCCGCCGACGTTGTTGGGATCGGTGCCGTTGCAATTCGACCAATCGGCGACGGTCGTCCAATTGGCCGTGGCATCGTTCCATGAGCAGGTGAAATTAGCCGCCTGGGCGTTGAACGTGCCGGCGCAGGTGAGGCCCAAGGTCGCTATCGACGCTCCCAGCGGCCCGCGGAGGAAGGTGTTCCGTCGGCACCTCCCGAGTCCCGCCAATGGCCGGTCCGAGGATAACCTCTGCGAAGCGCCGGGATCGATGACGCGCTGATAGAAAGAGGCAAAGGCGGCCATTCGACGCTCCCGGTCCGGTTCTCGGGATGGTCATTAGAGACACGCCGGTGCACCGCGGCATCACCCCAAGGGGTTAGAAGCGTCAAATTTCTGTCATACTTTGCGACCCGCGAACCCAAACCCGGGCGAGCGGCTGCGGGCGCTTACCGGAACCCGTAGCTCGCCAGCAGGTGGATGAGCTCGTCACGGCCGTTGACGCCGAGCTTGCCGTAGGCGGCATGGAGCTGCGCGCGAAAGGTCGCCTTGGCGACGCCGCGGTGGCGCGCCGCCTCGTCCTCGCTGCGCGGCGGCAGCATCTCCAGCACGACCCCGGCTTCGGCAGGGGTTAGGCCGAACAGCTCTTGCAACACCTGCGGATCGGGTCTGCGCCGGCGCTCGGGATCGCTGATCTTCACCACCCACGCCGGGCCCGGCAGCGGACCATTCTCGCGCGGGGGAGCCAACCGTGTCGCCCGGATAAGAAGCGGACGGCGCTCCGGCCGGCGAACAACGGCAAAGTCCTCCGCCGCCCATTGTCCGGGGCAAGGGGGTGGACGCAGCGCTGCCTGCAGCTCGCTGTTGTCATCCGGTGCCGGGCGACCAGCCGGCGCTGCCATAGCCCCAGCCCATCTCCGACATCGAGCAAGGCCATCGCAGGGCCGTTGGCGTAAATCACCTGAAGCTCGCCGTCGAGCAGCATGACGGCACCGTTCATCCCGTCCAGGATGTGAGGATCGGCGCGCAGCTCAGCCAACGACTCGCCCTTCAGATGCAGGTATTCTCGATTATCGATTGCCGGGACTGGCGGCGTGCGGCTACGCCTCGGCGGGACATGAACAGGGGCGCGTCGCTGTGAGCGCCCGAAGCGAGATTGCTGCGCTCTCGCGACCATCGCCTCGTCCCTGTCGTTTCTACTTGAGGTCTAGGCTACGCAGACTTTTTCTGTTCAGCAACCTGGCTTCTGGTCGTTCCGTGTAAGGGCCGGGAGATAACCGATCAGCGGTCGGGAAGAAACGCGCGCGACAGCGCCTGATCCGCGGTGAAGGGACACGCCTCCGGGAAGGCCTCGTCGGCGAACCCGGTCTCGGCGATCGCTCTGGCGCGAGCGATCGAGTGCGCCTCAGCGAGCATCGCCGCCACAGCCGGCCGAAGGCTCGGCGACTCGCCGAGGATTCCTTCGATCTGCAGCCGCTGCTCGTCGATCGTGGCCGACCAGCTGCGCGACCGACCTCCCGGCTGATGGCGCCATTTCAACAGGTGCATCACCAAGACCACGAGCCGACTCTTGAGCTCGCGGCGGTCGCTGCGACCCATGCTTTCGATCTCCTCGGCAATATTGGCAGCATCGATCGTGGAGAGCTCACCCGACCGCAAAAGGCGGCTCTGCTCTACCGTCCAACCGTAAAAGTCCTCGTCATATCTGACGGAGTTCCGGGGCATCGTTGGTCTCCACACCTGCGCAGCCATGCTACCACGACACCACCCGAGTGTGCCGCGCCACATTGACAGCCGGTCGGCGGCGCAGCTCGCCATCCTGGCGCCACGATCCGGGCTTATGGCCGGTGCCGGATCGGAGGCCTACGGTGCATTCCCGGTTCCGGGCTCTTTCCCGGATAATTGCCGGTTATCGCGGTTTTTCCCGGATATCGGCCTCGAAAATACCCGGATATCGGCTGGATCTGATCATGACCGGAGGCGCAGCTATTTGATATAGAAAGAGATTTTGGCCTCGGGCGGTGAGAGGCAGTTTTTCTTACGGGAATTTTCCCGCGAAACCGGGAAATTGCGGGTCCGCGCGCTAGCCTGCTGCGACTGCGGTGCGGGCGCCGCAGGTCGGGCAGTCCACATCCTTGGGGATCCTGATCGAGTGGAAGCGGGCGCGCAGCGCATCGTAGATCAGAAGCGTGCCATCGAGGCTGTCGCCGAGCCCCAAGAGCTCCTTCAGCACCTCGACCGCCTGCAAAGTGCCGAGGACGCCGGCGATCGCACCGAGGATGCCGGCGGTCTCGCAACGCGGCACCAGGTCGGGCGGCGGCGGCTCGCGAAACAGGCACCGGTAGCAGGGGTGGCCCGCACCGAGATACGGCCGGAAGGTCGAGATCTGGCCCTCGAACGGCGACAGGGCCGCCGCCACCAGCGGCTTCTCCAGGCGAAAGCAGAGATCGGTCAAGAGATACCGGGTGGCGAAGTTGTCGCTGCCGTCGGCGACGAGGTCATAGTCGCCGATTAGCGCCGCGGCGTTCTCCGGGCCGAGGCGCACCGGATGGGCTTCGATCCGCACACCTGGGTTGACCGCAGCCAGCGTTTCTCGCGCGCTCTCGACCTTGAGCGCGCCAACGCGCTCGGTCGCATGGACGATCTGGCGCTGCAGATTGGTCAGGTCGACCCGATCGGGATCGGTGATCCCGATCGTCCCGACACCGGCCGCTGCGAGATAGAGCAGCATCGGCGAGCCGAGACCGCCGGCCCCGACGACGAGGACGCGCGATTGGAGCAAGCGCAGCTGACCCTCCTCGCCGACCTCGTCGAGGATCAGGTGGCGCGCGTAACGCTGAAATTGCTCCTCGGTCAGCTCCATCGGTCTCACATCCCGTCGAACAGCGGCGTCGACAGATAACGCTCGCCAAAGTCGGGCAGCACAACGACGATCGTCTTGCCGGCCATCTCGGCCCGCGCGCCGACTTCGAGTGCGGCGGCGAGTGCCGCCCCGGCCGAGATTCCGACGACGAGGCCTTCGAGCCGGGCGGCCTCGCGCGCGATGCGCATGGCGGTCTCGTTGCCGATGCGGATGATCTCGTCGATCAGGCTGGTGTCGAGGATCTCGGGGATGAAGCCCGCGCCGATGCCCTGGATGCGGTGCGGGCCAGGCGGCCCGCCGGACAGAACTGCGCTGTCCTCCGGCTCGACCGCGATCATCCGGAGCCCGGGCTTGCGCGGCTTCAGCACCGAGCCGACCCCGGTCAACGTGCCGCCGGTGCCGACACCACTGACCACGACATCGACGGCACCGCCGGT
>DASQCY010000117.1:0-2847 GCA_035634495.1 Allostellaceae bacterium | reverse complement strand
GAAGGCTCATTGGGCCTGCCGGAGCCGTGCTGATGGGAGGCGAACACTCTTCCGACCACCGTCAGAAGATCCCGCTCGTACAGGCAGAGCACGACGGCGAGCTCGAAGCCAGCGAGGCAGCACTACTCGCAGCGCATGCTGCCGACTGCCCCGATCCGCAGAGTGTCGCTGCTTCTTAGGCACGAACCCTGCGCGACACCTCCAAAGGCCAATGACCGCAATCGGCGCACCTCGCCCGTTGCCGGACGGCTTGCCGAAGGTCTCCTGACTGAACGGACACCGGCCGTTCGGCCTTGGTGGCAGGGACTACTCCTCATGCCCCCGAAGCCGTCATTAAGGGTACGGCCAAGGATCACCCACGATGGGAAATCTTACCATCATCGTGACGAGCACCCCTACTGAAGGGCTTCGCGGTGTTCGGCCAAGCGGCTTTCTCATTCGCCAGCTATACGACGGCACCTGCAATCCGGCGCCAGGTCGCCGCGCCGTTGTGATCGCCGGCGGATGCGAACTCGCCGGCTAGCGGCGGTTCCCTCTCGCCATTCAATCCCACGGCTTTGAGCTTTGATCCCTGCACTGTTCCGCCCTACCCATGTTTATTCCTGTCGGCTGAGATCCCGGGCGATCAGGTCTGATTTGGCGATAGCGTCACCAAGCTGACCGAAGGCGACAGGGTCGGTTGGCGGATGGGCGAGCCGCGTCGCGGCATCCGCGGTGCCAGGCGGGATCCAGACCTCGCGCGTCTCAAGTCGGTAGACGCCGTAGACGACACGCAGCTCGTTTAGCCCAAGACCGGTCAGCTCACGCTGGAGGGTAAAGGCAACCTGAGCGGCGTTGCTGGCAACCGAGGCCGCAATAAGCGCGTCGCGATACCCCGGCTGTTCCGCGACATCGCTGCCATAGGTGGCGCCGAGTTCGCGTGCCGCTGCTTCGACCACGACCAAGAGCGGGTCGAGAATACCGCGAAGCGAGTAACTCGTTGATACCGACAGGTAGCCGAGCGGGTGAAGAAAGGCATCGACCGCCGCCGACACCGCACCGCACCCGCTATGGCCCAGAATCACAACGAGCCGCAGGCTTTCGCGCAGATGTTCAAGCGCATACCTCAGACTGCCGAGAACATCGTGGCCAAGGCCGTTGCCGGCAACCCGGACGACAAACAGGTCGTTTGGTCCCTCGTTAAAGATCAGTTCGATCGGTACCCGTGCGTCCGAACACCCGAGCACGACCGCAAAAGGGTGCTGCGGCGGTGCGCTGTGCTCCTCCAGCAAGCCGAGATCCCGCGGATCGATGTCGATCACACGCCTTGCCCGCCCGGCGCCCTGGGACAAGCCGTCGAGCAATGTCGCGAAGGCATGATTACCGTCGCTGAGACGCAGCCGGGCCGCCTCCGCGTCGCGTGGCCGAGGGCGTGTCGGCGCACTGGGAGACCGGTATCGGTAGATAATTTCGACGGTCTTCATCCGTATCTCCCGGAAGAGGACGCACGAGCGCTAGTATGGCACTTAGGAATCCTGATTTGACCGACGACGAGAAGCTTGCCCGCGCGGCACAGTTGAAACGTGCAATCGCTGCGGACCGTTATCCACTCTCCCCTCGGGTTCAGACGCTCAAGGCGATTTTGGTGAAACTCGAGCCCGAAGCAATTGGGGTGCGGGAGCTGCTTAGAACTGCGGCGCCAGGGACCGTCCCCGCGCAGCTCTGGCCTCGATGAAGCGGCGGCGACGGGGGTGAAAGCCTACACCGGCCCGCCAATGACCCTGGGCAACGCCGCGATCGCGGGCGCCCGATTGGTGGTGTGGTGTAAAGCTTGCCACTACCAAGCTGAGCCCGACCCCGGCGAGATGGCCGAGCCCTTCGGCGCCGAGACGACTGTTCCTGATTGGCGCGATCGGCTCATATGCTTGCAATGCGGTAGTTGTGACATCGACATGGTTGTGACCGGCACCAAGCGCCGCCCTGGGTAGCCTGGTGGAGCCAACCGGGCCACCTTTGCCGCCGGACCGATCTGAGCGAGCGCCGGTCGCCAAAATCAATGCTGTCTCTAATGGAGCAATGCAGCTCGATCTGACTCAACTTCGGCTGAGTTCGTTCATCGCCGCTTGCCCACCGTCGTGGAACCCGCGCATCACCGGGTTCTCTTGGGGCAGAAACTGAGTAACGAACACTGCAGCGTAGACCACGCCATATGCTAGCGCGTACGACCCAGTGTAGATCATCTGCGAGATCGTCTGCAGCGCGCCTGACTCGGCTCCCACCGCCTCCTCCGTCGGGGTGATGTGCTCCAGAGCCGTTCCTGCCTCGTTTCTCACGATTGAAGAACTGGACCTCCTAGTGGTTGTTGCTGCCATCTCTATCGTCCTGCACAACCCACTCCTCAATGTACCAGTCTAGGAGACGAGCATGTGTGTATCAAACCGAAGTTGGCAGCAAGCTGATAAGGCAGACGGTGGATAGCCCGTCAAACAGACGGCATCATGGCGCAGTTTGTGGAGGGAACCCTCTCAGCTTACTGGCAAGCCAAGCAGCTGAGCGCGACCGATCGGTTTCATGCATGCGTCGGGGGACAGTTCCCGGTCATCCCGGGACGCGTCAGTTGCTCCATTCGCGACACGGCCTGCATCCGGCAGCCATGCGGCCCGCACCGCAATGTCCGCGAAAATCCTATACTGCAGATGGGGATCAGAATGGAGGCTGGTGAATGGGTGCAGGGCCGTTGGTCGTGACCTATCCGCTGACGCGGCGCAGCCGGGCGATCGTCGAGGAAGCACTGGATGGGGCCGCCGAGGCTATCCATCTCGTCGATTTGGCGCCCGCCGCCCGAGCGCGTGCGCTCGAGCGCGCCGG
>DASQCY010000116.1:0-14690 GCA_035634495.1 Allostellaceae bacterium | reverse complement strand
CTCCAAGCCGCCGGGATGCCGGAGGTGCCGGGAGAATTCTCTGTGGTGCCGCAACATCAGGTCATTCCCAGAGCCATCCTCACAGAGATATCCGATTTCATTCTCTGCTTTGACCGCGTTACTGCCCGTGAGGCCTGGCAGGCGGCGGTCTTGCGCGATGCGCCAGCAATTGTGCAGCTTAGACGGCCGGAGGTTTGTTTTTTCAGCGCCTGGGATTTTCATCTTCCCCCCAAGGGCGGCTGGCAGCTGATCGAGTTCAACGACAACGGATCTGGTTTCATATTTGCCGCGATCATCAATGCTCTGTACTACGAGGCAGCCGGCCTGGGACAGGAGCAACGGATAATGGCGCCTGCCCGTTTGCCCGCATTCAACCAGCACATTGGAGACTTGGTCAAGCAGGAGGCCAGGGCATTCTTTGGAGAATTCCCTGCAGGCTTGTTTCTCATCCTCGATGATGCTGAATCGTTGCAACAAGGCAAATTTCGCAAAGAACTCCAGCTGCTCTGCGATCTGTTGCACCGGCGCGGCCGGCGGGCCGAGCTCGGCTGTCCCGCAGAGGTTCGCTGGGATGGCCAGCAACTGCTCCTCAAAGGGCAGGCGGTGAGCTTCATCGTCAACCGCTCGACCGATTTCTTCTGGCAGTCCGAGGACTTCTGCGCCCTACGGAAGGCTTATCACGCGGGTCGGGTCTATGTCGCGCCAAATCCTTTCACCTATGCCACGCGCAGCGACAAACGGCTGCTGGAATGGCTATCGCTGCCGCATTGGGACAAAGAGCTGGGAATAGGGCTCGGGGAACGTCGGATCCTGAGCGACCATGTACCGGAGACGCATCTCATCCGCGCCGAAAACGTGGAAGCGCTGGCGCAAAGAAAGCAGGAATTTGTGTTCAAGCCTGTGCATGGCTTCGCCGGCCGCGGGCTACTGGATAGCGCCACAGTGGGGCGGGCGCGCATGCGCCGCTTCGCGAAACATGGCGAAGGCTATGTAGCGCAGAAGTGGGTTCCGAAGCCCTCCATGGAAACCGATGGGACCCCCTTATGGACGGATCTCCGCGTCTGGGCCTACCGCGGGGAGATTTATCACCTTTCCGGTCGAGCCTCACGGCGGCCGGACCGGCTGGACTTGACTCCGGCCGGCGGATGGCTGCCGACCTACGCGTCTCTTTAAGCCCTGCTCAATTGCAACCGTAGACCTCTGAAGCACGCGGTAAGTGGTGAGACGATCGGCACGCACATTTCGACAGAGGTGCAGTCATCGGCTACCACGGGGACGAGCATGAGTGTCCGGTAGCAGCGGGAGGGGTACCCGGACCATATCGTCGTATTAGCGGGGGCCGGTCCCGCTAACGCGCCCTCCAAAAAGCTAGCGCCGGGCCCAATGGATTGTTGTCCACCTTGGACGTCAGGTCGAAGCGCATGGAGGCCCGCCGGACAGGGTCGTACTGGGGCCAGCCGCAATCCCCACTGACGGCAAAACTCACCCACGCGCGATGCATCGCGTCGGCGAGCGGTTGCGGGGGATCACGTCCGAGCATCGGCTCGGTTCCGAGGCCCAGAGTATCGAACACGAAGGCGATTTCCATGCCATGCGCCGCCCCGAGGCGACCGCTCATCTGCGGCGAGCGCCAGGCAAACTCGTACATGAAGGTGGCGGCGCGGGCCTTGGCGGCATGGGCATCAGCCATGCGAAGAGCCGGAATGCGCCAGTACCAGTCGGTCTGGATCGCCGAGAACAGGTCGCCGGTGCTGGCCCCCGGATAGGCGGCGCGATATGCGTTCAAACCCTCGGCCGATAAGCCGTAGGCCGCTGCCAACCTTGAAAGGGATTCCTCGGTGATGCGGTCTATGGAGCCGTCAGAGAACAGGAACAATCGAGTCTCCTCGGTATTCGATCCGACTAGCAGTTCCATGCTCGCGGCTGCACCCGCGCGGATGGCCTCATCGGAGGCTCCGGAAGGGTCTGTCCATCGACCGTGGGCGCCCATGGAAGGCCACTGAGTGTAACCTCGCCCCAGAACGCCGGGTCCGGGCGGGCAAGCAGTTCATTGCGCAATAGCGCCTGAGCCGGGAGCACCCCCGCTCGGGCGCGGTTGCGGCAATCGCCTCCCTGGAGGCATCAACGTCCAGAAGCTCGGCGAGCCTCCGTGCCAATGCGCTCCGCGGTCGCTGGCGTTCGGGGTGTTCCCGCTTTGGACGATGGCGCGCCGGAACAGCCCCCGGGCGAGTGGCATAGTAAGGAGGTTCGCGACGCTCATGCCGGATAGGCGACCTGAGGCGATTTCGGCCCAAATTCAAACGCATCGCGCACACACTCCCAGGGCTCAATCGGTTGCGGCGGCCGCAACCGATTGGCACCGAACGGTGGCGCGGCGGAGGGCACCCCCTTGAACGCACTCACCCGTTATTGAAGCGGCCGCGCAGCCTGCCACAATCGAGCTTGGGAAAAGTCCGGAATGGGTCACGGGCAGTAAAATTCTCACTGAGTATATGTTCCCCGAATTGTCCCAGATAACGGACATTGTCGCGAGCGCCAGCAATCCCAAGACTGCCTGAGACCTATAGGGCCGGCAATGGTCCCTCCCCTGCCCGCTCACGTTCGTTCATCGCGCGGTGTTCTCGAAAAAATCGGTTATCCTCATTAAACTACTGCGCGCGAGGGCAGGGACGGAGACGCGTGCTTTTCTCGGTTAGCGCTGCTTGCGCGAGTGCGCGAGGTCGATTTCGGGAGGTGCTCGGACGCTACTGCCGTGCAGCAATTCCGGATGGTTCGTCAAGAACTCCTGGATCGCATGCTCGACCAAGGTCTGCACTGTCACGCCGCGCAACACGGCGGCAAGCTTGAGCTGAGGCTATTTCGCTTCGGAAATGCGGGCGCCCTGGGCGGTTTAGACCAGGATCACGCGCGATTTTGGCGCGGCCATGGATGTTATTTTGTTAGTTTTCTCGGTTCCAATAATGACATTCTTTAAATTTACAATATGGTTGTCAAGTTTGTTGCCGAGCTTAGTCTTCGAACTTCCGGTTCCGCAGGTAATTGGACGGCCGTTTTCAGCCGGCTTTTGATTAACTTCGTTTGATCATTATCACCGGGCGAATGGCGGTTCCCTCGCGCAAAGGTGACGACGAGCCGCCGAGTGACATTAAATTGTACGTCGCTGTGTCTTGCCTTCGATTTTCCGGAAAACTCGGCGCGGCATGCCGGTGCTGCCGCCCTGTTCCCCCTCTCGATGCCTCTCGATGTACGGGACGGAGATGCCTCGGCCAGGATTACGGTCGGGCGCCTCCCCTGCCCTGCTCCGGCCAGTATAATGGGCTGGAGTATGTGGTGTTGAGCGGATGAACCGTCTCCGATCGCCAGGAGTTTCTTCGCGTCGCTCGCTTGCTCATGTCGGCGATCGCCGGCTGTTGCCCCGAAGGCTACCTTTTGCCGGGGGCGATCCTAATTGATGTGTGACGAACGCGATGCCGAGCACGGTTGCTGTGTAGCAGGTGCCAAACATCTCGGCAGTCAGACCGCTGACCAGCCGTGCAACGCTAAGCTACAGCATGCCCATGGCGGCCGCCGGGCCGGTACTCACTCGGCCACACCGGGAACATGCGCTAGGCAGCCACCTCGACCGGGAGCCCGGCGGCTTTCCATTCGGGATAACCGTGCCCGAGCCGGCGCGCCCGGTAACCCTTTGCTCGCAAAGTGGCGACTGCTTCGAACGCGAGCACGCAATAGGCGCCGCGACAATAGGCAACGATCTCGCGGTCGCGGGGCAACTCGGCGAGGCGCCTTTCGAGTTCGGCCAAAGGAACGCTGAGTGCACCGGGCAGATGGCCCAGGCTGAATTCTTCCTCGGGCCGCACGTCGAGCACGCTCACCAGCCCATCGCGCAGCCGCGCCAGCAGATCCTCCCGCGACACCGGTTCGAACTCGTCGCGGACCCGGAAATAGGCCGTCATCACCCGTTTTCCTCTCTTCTGGTCTCGTGGCGGAACCGTCGGATATAGCTGCATGTCAGGTAAGGGGCCAAAACAGACCGTGTTCGCCGCTCTCGCCGAGATCGCCAAGGCGCTCGGCCACGCGCATCGGCTCGAGCTTCTCGAGCAGCTGGGCCAGGGGGAGCAGAGCGTGGAGGATCTCGCTACGCGTTCCGATCTGACTTTTGCCAATACCTCCCGCCACCTGCAGACCCTGCGGCGCGCTCGCCTCGTTGACGCGCGGCGCCACGGTAAGCGTGTGCTTTACAGCCTGGCCTCTTATCGCAGATCAGCGTCGGTCGCGTGACGACGCATCATGCGCTGGCTGTTGAAATAATATGCGATGTTGTCGATCGCCTGCTTCATCATCCAGCGGCACCGGGAAGGATCGTCATAGCAAAGCGCTAGAACGGCGGGCTCGATCTTGTCGTATGAGCCCGACCTGCGACATAGAGGACGCCAAGTCGGCGACCGCAACGGGGCTCAGCCAGCGCCGACGAGAAGCAGGCCGGCGTCCCGGGCGAAAAATTTATGGTCACCCCTCGGGCGAGGCGCAATCCTATAGTGATAAAGGAAAGCGGGGCGAACCATGAATAGCGAGCGGGTCAGTTACCGCTGTGCTCGGGAGCGGTGAAGCTGCCTCCGCAGCGGTTCCTCTGCCTGTCGCGGTTCCTCGCGGAACCCGGCTGCCATTTGCCGCCTCCTTTTATTTTCAGATGTCGCGGATGTGCGGCAGCACTTTCTTGCCGAATAGTTCGAGCGCTTTCATCAGCGCGTCGGGATGTTCCGAGCCCGGGGTCTGGAACGACAGATCGACGATGCCGGCGCCTATCTGTTCGCGGCATTGCTTCAATTGCGCTGCATCATATCCAGCACCACACCGGCGCCGGCAGCAAGGAGGACACGGCGAGCTGCCGGGAGTTCTTCCACGACATATGCCGGCGTGGGCTGCCGGACCCGCTGCTGGTGGCAGTGACGGGGCGCCGGGTATGATCCGCGCGATCGAAGAATGCCTGCCGCGCACCGCGCGTCAACGCTGCCTCGCTCATAAGGTGCGGAACTTGCAGAGCAAGGTACCCGAAGACCTCTGGCCTGAGTTCAACGCCAGCGCCGTTCGGCTGCTACCAGGCGGCCTCGCGGGCGCGTCAGTCAAGGATTCCCATTTGTCCGGTTCTTGTCGGATACCTGCGGCATAGGCGGAGCCGTGGGCAGCAGGCCCGCTGCAGCAATGCGCGCACGTACGCGACAGGGTCGGGATCGCCTTCCAAGCCGCGCGCCCCCGACGCAAGAGGCCGGGCGTTGATTCAGATCAAGGCGGGCGGCATCGTCGCCTCCCTACCATACCAACATGAAGGCTTTCCTTGCGATCGCAACGTTGATGCCTGTCTCGGCCTGGGCGGCAGAGACACCGACCGAACCTTACAGCTGCTGGGGGCCGCAGATGATGTGGGGTGCGGGATGGTACGGGATGATCTTCGGGCCCCTGTTCATGATGCTGGTACTTGGCATAGTGGTCGTGATTGGAGCCCTCATTGTGCGGTCGGTTGTCGGGCCCTGGCAGCCCGCGCCGCATGGGCCGCCTGTCGACCGCCGCCCAGTTGACATCCTCAAGGAGCGTTTCGCCCGCAGCGAGATCGACAAGAACGAGTTCGACGAGCGACGGCGTGTGCTCGGAGACTAAGCATGAAGGTTCTGTTCATCCTGAACGGCCCGCCCTACGGGAGCGAGAAGAGCTACAATGGCCTCCGATTGGCGCTCGCATTGGCCAAGCGAGACCCGTCGGATAGCATTACAGTATTCTTGATGGCGGATGCCATTGCCTGCGGGAAGAAAGGGCAGAGAACTCCCGACGGCTATTACAACATCGAACGGATGTTGAAGCGCTTCACGTTGGGAAATCACCGCGTTCTCTTGTGCGGTACCTGTATGGATGCGAGGGGAATCAGTGAGGCTGAGTTGATCGAAGGTGCCCGGCGTAGCAACATGGACGAGCTAGCGGAAGCCACCGCCACGGCCGATAGATTGCTGGTGTTCTAGGAACCATCAGGCTACCGGCAGCCCAGCTATCTTCCACTCAGGAAACCCATCCTCGAGCGCCGCGCGGGCATCGTCGGCCGCGCGAGGAAACAGCGGTTCTCGGGCAGTCGAGGTTGTTATGATCCACCTTGGCCCACAGAAAAGCGGACTGGTGCTCGGTGCGTTGGTCGGCGGATGGCATCTTCTTTGGGCCATCATCGTTGCCGCCGGCTGGGGGCAGGCGTTTATCGATTTCATCCTCTGGATGCATTTTTTAAAGCCGGTATTCGTGATCGAACCATTCGCGATCGGCCGGGCGGTTGTCCTGATCCTCGTAACAGGGGCTATAGGATATTTTATAGGATTAATCGGCGCCTTGCTGTGGAACCGGCTGCAGACTCGCTGAGCTCTTGTGCCCGATCCCGCCCGACACGATGCGCGCGGTCTCTCCGAGCTTCTGGCGGAGCATGCGCGCACCGTGAGCAGCGAGCGCGTCTCGCTCGCTGAGATCGCCGATTTCCTTGGCACGCGCTGGATCGGGGCATGGCTGCTGATCCTGGCATTGCCCATGGTGCTGCCGGTGCCCGCACCCGGTATCTCGGTGTTGTTTGGCATGCCGCTGATGATGATTTCCGCGCAGCTGGCGCTGGGCGGACGGCAGGTGTGGCTGCCCGCCTTTATCCTTCGGCAATCACTGGCACGCGCGGATTACGTGGCGCTGGTGGCGCGCATGCGGCCCGCAATGGAACGTTTCAAGCGGCTTGTGCGACCGAGGGCTTTGTGGCTTGCCAATGATTGGACGAAGATCCCGATCGGGCCGATCTGTCTGGTCCTCGGGATGATCATCACGCTGCCCATACCTCTGGGCCATGTCGCGCCGGGTAGCGCGATCTGCCTGCTGGCTCTGGGCCTTATGGAACGCGATGGCGTTGTCATCGGCATCGGGTTTGTCGCCGCGGTGCTGGCTCTTGTGATCGTGACCGTTGCGTCGGCCGGCCTGATTGCCGTGCGCCCCTGGCTTATCAGGTAACCGCCGGCGCCTGCCCCGACCGCTCGGGGAGCATCGGCTGGATGAGCTTCTTGGCGAACTCGAGCAGCAAGAGAGCAATCAAGCCGCTGGCCAGTGCGACAAGGATATCGTCGCCGTGCAGCGGGCCGAAGTGGAACAATTCCCGCGCCGGGGGAAAGAGGATGACGCCGGCAAGGATCGCTGTGGTCGCCGCGCCGACCCACCATAGGGCCGCATTGGGTCGTGTGAACGCAGCAAAAACGGACGCGCCAAGCGACCGATTGACGAGGACAAGGCCGAGATTGGTGGCGACCAGGGCGGCGAAGGAAAGGGCGCGTGCGTCCGTCTCCGGCAGTTTCTGATGCAGCGCCATGACGAAGAGGCCGGCCACCAGGGCCAGGACAAGAGCTCCTTGAAAAAGGCTCCAAACCGCAAAGCCGACAGTGAATAGCGGCGCGGATGGATGACGTGGCGGCCGGCGCATCGTGTCGGCTTCCTCGCCTTCGGCTTCGAACACGATCGAGCACACGGGATCGATCACCATTTCGAGAAAGGCGATGTGAAGGGGCCAGAACACCAGCGGCAAATCGAAGAGCAGCGGTATCAGGGCCAGGCCCGCGATCGGCACATGGACGGCGAGAATATAGGCCATGGCCTTGCGCAGATTGTCGTAGATCCGCCGGCCCAGCCGGACGGCGGTAACGATCGACGTAAAATCGTCATCGAGCAGGATCAAGGAAGCGGCCTCGCGCGCGACGTCGGTGCCGCGGCCGCCCATGGCGATACCGATATGCGCGGCTTTCAGCGAAGGCGCGTCATTGACGCCATCACCCGTCATGGCCACGACTTCGCCATTGGCCTTGAGCGCATTGACGATCCGCAATTTCTGCTCGGGCATCGTGCGGGCGAAGATAAGGGCCGAGCGTACGCGCTCTTTAAGATCGGCATCGCTCATGCGTTCGAGCTCGGCGCCGGTGACGATATCGCCGGCCTCTAGATTGGCCTGCGCGGCGATCGCGCGCGCCGTTTGCGGATAATCGCCGGTGATCATGATCACGCGGATGCCGGCGGCGCGGCACTCCTGGACCGCCGCCGGCACGGTCGGGCGCAAGGGGTCTGCGAGGCCCACAAGGCCGAGGAATTCGAACGGAAATTCGTGCGGCGTCTCTGGGCGCGCAAATCCGGCGGGCACGGATGCGCGCGCAACGGCGAGCACCCGGATGCCTTTCTGCGCCATCCGATCAACCGCGTGGCGTAGCTCCGCCCGATCGCGTTCCGGCAAATGGCAGAGCTCCGCAATGGCCTCGGGCGCGCCTTTGGCGGCAACGACGAGCTCGGGAGAGCCAACCCCTTCATAGACATGGGTGACGGCAAGTAGATCCGGCCGCAGCCCGTATTCCCATTTGAGGGTAAGGTCGGTGTGCAGCAGGTGATCCCTCGGCAGGCGTTCAGTGCCGAGGGCGTGAAACGCCTTCTCCATGGGATCGAAAGGCTGGGGCGCGCTGGCGAGAATCCCATACTCGAGTAGCGTCGCAAACTTGCCGTCGACCGAACCTTTTTCCTCCTGTCGCCAATCGTCGTTATCGGCCCGCAATGCCACGATCGTCATGCGGTTCTGGGTGAGGGTGCCGGTCTTGTCGGTGCAAAGCACGGTCGCGGCGCCCAGCGTCTCGATTGCCGCCACGCGGCGGGTCAGGACGCGGGCGCGCGAAATGCGCCAGGCGCCCATCACCATGAAGACGGTGAGGACGAGCGGGAACTCCTCCGGCAGCATCGACATGCCGAGCGCGATGCCGCTCAGCAACGCATCGAGCCAGCCGCCGCGCCAGAGACCATAGAGCACAACCGCGAGCGCGCTGAGGCTAAGACTGACGGCGGCAAAATTGCGGACCAGCCGCCGTGTCTGGACGCGCAACCGCGGCGGTTCGGTGTCGATGCGCGTGATCGCAAGGCTGATTTTGCCGATCTCGCTGTGCGCGCCGGTTGCGGTGACCTCGGCGCGGCCGTGCCCCCGAACGACCATGCTGCCAGAATAGACGTACGGCAAATCATTGCCGCCGGGCCGCGCCGACGGAGCTCCTGGAGAGGCAATCTTGCGCACCGGCACGGCCTCGCCGGTGAGCAGCGATTCATCGCATTGCAGATCGTGGGCGGCGAGTACGGTCGCATCCGCCGGTACGCGATCGCCTTCAGCCAGGATGACGAGGTCGCCGCGAACGACGTCGACGCCGGCAATGCGTTTCTCCATGCCGTCGCGAACCACGAGCGCACGCGGGCTGGTGAGATCGCGCAAGCTTTCGAGCACGCGCTCGGTGCGGGATTCCTGAACGACGGCGATCAAAACCGAGGTGCAGGCGAAAATGCCGAGCACGACGGCTTCCTTGAGATCGCCGAGGACGAGATAGATGACGGCTGCGCCCAGCAGCAGCGCGAACATCGGCTCGCGCAGGATCTCGAGGACAATGCGGATAAAGGTGCGGCGGTCGGCTTGGGGGAGGGAGTTGGGGCCTTCCGTTTTAAGGCGGGCGGCAGCTTCCTTCTCGGAAAGGCCTCCTGAAAGAGGATCTTGCGAACCGCCGTCCATGCTCACTCCCGGGCAACGAGGACCGAACAGCGGGCGTGGCGCACGACCCGTGCTGCATTGGTGCCGAGCAGGTAATCCTTCATGGCCGGCCGATGCGATCCGACGACGACGAGATCGGCCGCGGCTTCCCCGGCGACCCGCAAAATTTCGGCATAGATGCTGACGCCGTGCGTGACGAGAATGTTGGGATTGAGGTCGGAGGCATCGACACGCCGGACCAAGGCTGCGATCCGGTTTTCGAGATCCGCGGTGATCAGATCATAGCCCAGCGGCGCTGTCTTGGCCTTCAGGATGGCCTCAACCTCGCGCACGACGGTGAGGACATGAAGCCGGGCGCCAAAGGTGCGCGCGAGCTCGACCGCCGAGAGCAGTGGCTTGCGGCAGGACGTTTCATCATTGAGGTCAATCGCGAGCAGAATGTTCTTGTACATGTGAACCTCGCACAGAGCGTCGTCAGGCCGATCTCCGACATATTGCCAAATAACGCGGGGCTATATCAGTTATGGGTGCCTGCTTTTAGCAGGCACAATCATCAGTATCATTCCAATTCTTTTCGTGATCTTCGTGATCGTCGAATTCCATGCGCTGGACGATGTGATCGCGGAACCCGACGCAGACATAGGCGTGAGGTTGGATGTTGCTCGGCATCGGGGCTGTGCTGCCGCGCATGGTGAGCCTTGCCACAGAGTGAAAGCGGCGGGGGAGGTCGATTTCGTCGGGCGTGCGGCCTTTGATCCACGACCAGCTGAACCCTTGCCGGCCGCCGGAAAAGGCCAAATGAATGCGATTGGCATCGGTTTTTGCCGGACAGACGCGCACGAACCAACCATCGTGGGCAGCAGCGCCGACGGGGGCGCCAACAAGCAGCGCGATGAGGGACGCCAGAAGGAAGACACGCATCCCCGCTCCGGCAATCCAGAGTGGCAGCAAGCGCTTGAGCATCATTCACCCTGCAGCAGCGGGGAGCAGCACGGAAACGCTAAGTGCACGGGGCCGAACCGCATTGACCTGGATCAAGCGCGTCCCGCAGACGGCTATATGCCCGAAATGCTAGGCGCTTGATTGAGATCAAAGGTTCATCCGGGATGACAGTATTGCGGAAATGCGGCGCCGCCTCTGTGCATACCCACATGGATCAACGCCAATGGGGGCTCAAGGACAAGCCGCTGCACGGCCAGCTCGAACCCCTTCCTCGAACCCGATCCCAAACCCGCCTGGGTGGTGGCGGGAGAGCTTCAGCTGCCGATGATCAGTTCCAGTGGATGGATAGAGAAGGTTTTACAAAGCTGCAGGTCTGGTCTGGCGGCCAATTGCATTCTTGGATGCGGTCGGCCATTGCTCGCAGAATGCGACTCGCATGCTCGCGGTCGATGCTTGTCTCATCGATGACGACCTGCACGTGCGCCGTGCCTTGTACAGCGGAACCTATACGGAAATAAGGCTTCTCATCGCCCAGGTTAGCGCTGATGCTGAAGGCCATAACTCCACCTCCCATAACGCTCGCAGACCCTTACATCCGCCTCCTTAGTGGAGACATTGATGCAGATCAATGGAACTTGCTCCAGCTTGGGGCATCATTGTATTAAGCGCGGCTCGGCGAGCTCCTCGGAAGCCGCGCCCCACATCGCAGGCTTCATAAATGGTAGGAGACCGGACAGTGAAAAATTGGCCACAAGACACAAAAGAGCTGACCGCGCAGCTGCGGAATTTGCGTGGCGGTGCGACGGAGGTCATGAAAGCTTTTTCCGCCATGGCCCAAGCGGCAGTGGCTGCCAACGCGCTGGACAGCAAGACCAAGGAACTGATTGCACTTGGTATTGCGGTCGCCGTGAGATGCGAAGACTGCATCGGCTTTCATGTCAAAGCGGCCATGGAGCGTGGCGCTTCTGCAGACGAGGTGACAGAAGTGCTCGGGATGGCGATCTACATGGGTGCCGGCCCATCGGTGATGTACGCGAGCCACGCGCTGGAGGCATTTGCCCAATTTAAAATCGCGGCGCCCAAGACGTAATCAGGTGCCTTGGCGATATAAGTGAGAGCCTGATGAATCCGCAAACGCAAGAAAAGAGCGATTACAAGCTCGTAACAGTTGAGGATTTCGAGCCGTTGATCGGCGCTGAAGCTCTCGAGCGCATCGGCGGTAAAGCGGAAAGCCTGCGCGACCTGCACGTGGTCAACGTCAGTTCCACCTATTACGGAGGCGGCGTTGCGGAGATCCTGTCGTCCCTGACCTTGCTGATGAACACGTCCGGCATCAAGACGGGTTGGCGGGTCATTCAGGGGCGCCCGGAGTTCTTCAGCATAACCAAAAAGATTTCACAATTCACTGCAGGGCGGTGACATCAACCTCAGCGATCTAAAGAAGACCATTTACGAAGAAGTTGTCTTCGAGAACCCCGCGCGGATGCACCTCGACCATGATCTGGTGATCGTTCACGATCCACAACCTCTCCCTCTCATCGCATTTGTGCGAAAGCGGGGCCCGTGGGTGTGGCGGTGCCATGTGGAGCTTTCGACGGCCAATGCTGGTCTGTGGGCCTATCTTGCGCCGTTCATCGAACGTTACGACGCCGTCGTACTGTCGATGCCCGAATACGCCCAGAAGCTGACCACGCCACAGCGTTTCATCATGCCGGCGGTCTACCCGTTCTCGACGACCAACAAGAGGCTTAGCGAGGCGGAAATCGCCGAGCGGCTCGACCATTCCGGCATTCCGACGGATTTTGCCGCTCGTCGTCCAGATTTCGCGTTTCGACAAATGGAAGGGTCCGCAGGGGTAATCCGGGCATTCAACATCGCCCGGAAGGAGGTCGATGCCACGCTCGTATTGGTCGGCAACGTCGCGTCCGACGACCCCGAGGGCCAGGAGGTCTTCGCATCGCTGTGCGGGTGCAGCGAGGAGCGGATCCGGATCCTCTCGGTGCAGGATTCCGCGCTGGTGAACGCGCTACAAAGACGTGCTGCCGTCGTGCTGCAGAAATCGATCCGGGAAGGTTTCGGATTAACGGTGACGAAAGCGATGTGGAAAGGAGCCGCGGTGATCGGCGGCCGGGTCGGCGGTATCCGTCATCAAATTGAGGACGGAGTATCTGGCTTCCTGGTGGCTTGGGTGGAGGAAGCGGCAGCGCGGCTCGTGCAGCTGCTCAAAGACCCGAAGCTGCGGCGTTCTCTCGGCGCGCGGGCGAGAGAGACCGTCCGCGGGCGTTTCCTGATGACACGGCTCCTGGAAGGCTCGCTGGACGTTATCGGCTCATTTGAAGCGAACTTCACGTTGCGGGGGACTCACAACACGTTAATGACGCATTGAGGGCACGCCCATGCAGCAGAAGCGCGGCGACATCACACCACACCTCGATCTCACCAGCGCGAAGGGTACGGGCCCATTCCGAACGCGGCGACCGGTTTACACTGCGGGGGCGATGTATCACCCGTATCATCCAAGGGCAGCGTGGGACGCCCTCACCCTCACCATGTTCATCGCTTGAGGTTCGTCGGTGAGCGTCACATAGGAACTGATGCCCGCCCTCTTGAGCCGGTGCCGGCCATCCGGGCAGCTGCCGAGCGGGCCGGTCTGCGCTTCTCCACAGCGTCACGAGGCGCAGCATCAAATCCGAGAAGGAAATTCGGGGGGCGAGCAGGACGACAGGCTGGCCCTGATGCGCGACGAGATTTTCGGCCCGATGCATTGCAAGCGTTTTTTCTGCAGAGCGGGCTCAGCTTGTTCTCACTCTTGCGGCCCCCCGTCGGCAGGGTGGCTAATCGCCTGCTCAGGCTGTTAATGATACTGTGATTTGGCGGCAACAAGGCGTATCAGGCTTATTCGTCGAGATCGACGCTCTCCAGCCGCACATCTTGGGCGTGTGGGTCGTCGGGATCCTCCGACACCTCAATGTCTAAGATCGCTCCGGCGGCGAGCGTGTCCCGCGCCTCGATGGCGAAATGCGCGTGGAAGTGTTCGGCCGCAAGGTGGCTGAGCGCGCCGAGCCAGACCTTGGCGCCCGTCACCCGGCGTGCGCTCGTCGCGCGGGCGAGGTCGTCGATACGGCGGACGACATCGCGGACCAGTGCTGTCTCATGCATGGCGGGCGGTTCCTTCCGCTTGAGGGGTTCGGGGTATTGCGGACAGCGCAAGGATAATCCGCTCTACCGCTTCCTCGACGGCTACGGCGACCGCGGGCGATAGCGGCGCCCCCGTTTCGAATTGTGCGCCTTCGACGAGATAAGCGATGACAAACTTGGGGAGCCTGCCCAGGCTGCGCCCCAGCTCGACGGTTTCGGCAAGGCCGAACGCATGGGTAGAAGGGAGCGCGAAAGCGACCGGAAGCGGGTTCCGGGTGAGATCGAGCCGGTGGATCCGGCCCGGCTCAGTGATCGGCGCCACAGCATCGACGACGATGACGGAGGGGACCCCCTCCCAGTCCTCGATCAGGGCGAGGGCATCGACGCCGCGTTCGAGGACGCTGACCCCCGGAGGGACCCGCCCCCTGAGCCTCCGTGCAACGGCTGGCCCGACGCCATCGTCGCCACGGTCGGAGTTGCCGATCCCGACGACGAGCACCAGCGGCCGATCGCTGCCGCTCATTCCCGGCGCACTTGCAGCTTCAGGAAATGTGCAGCGCAAGAGATGCAAGGATCATGATTGCGGATGCTCTGCTCGCAATGGGCTTGCAACGCTTCGTCTTCGAGATCGAGGGCGGCATTTGCGAGGTCTCGCACGTCTTCTTCGATGACGCTCTGGTTTTGCGCGGTCGGCGGAACGAGGCGGGCTTCGAGGATCGTGCCGCCGCGATCGAGATTGTAACGGTGATAGAGGATGCCGCGCGGCGCCTCGGTGCAGGCGTAGCCCACGGCGGCGCACGGCTCGGGCGGGATAAGGGGCCGGGGCAGCGGTTCGTAGGCGGCAATCAGACGCAAGGCCTCGTCGCAGGCATAGACGACCTCGAGCGCGCGAACGAGAATGCTGCGGAATGGATTGCGGCAGACCGGCTCGAGCCCGACTTCGTCGGCGAGCGCGCGGATCTCGGCCGGCAGACGGTCCCGGTTGAGCGCATAGCGCGCCATCGGCCCCACCAGATAGGTGCCGCGCTGCTTCATTACCGAATGAAGCGCC
>DASQCY010000115.1:0-2209 GCA_035634495.1 Allostellaceae bacterium | reverse complement strand
AATAGGCTAGGTTCGCTGTCGTCGAGCGCAGAACTCGGTGTCCTACTTGTGACGTTGAAAGTCACCATCAACGAGATCTTACCAAAAAACGCACTAGAACTGAATTTTTCGAGAGTTGTCTCGATTTGAATGCCAAACCTGCCAGAACCGATGAGTTTGGGCGTCAGCTCGGCAACCGTGCGGCCAGTCCGCGGCACGGTGTTAGCAGTCGGCTGCTGCCGTCCCCCGCAAGGGGCAAAAGTCCCAACATACTGGTCGAGATGCTAAGGAGGAGCGCTATGCCCGATTACGACTACATCATCGTCGGCGGAGGTTCTGCCGGTTGCGTAATGGCCAACCGGCTCTCCGAGGACCGCACGCGCAGGTCCTGCTGCTGGAAGCCGGCCCACCTGACGATTCGATGTGGATCGATATTCCGGTGGGCTTCATGAAGCTCCTCAACAACCCTCGGTACAGTTGGCGGTTCGATACCGAACCTGAGCCGAACCTCAACGGCCGCTCGCTCCCGGTCCCGCGAGGCAAGACTCTTGGCGGATCGAGTTCGATCAACGGCATGGTGTATGTGCGCGGCAATCCGCTCGACTACGACACTTGGGCGCAGTTCGGCAACCGGGGCTGGTCTTACGAGGGGGTCCTCCCCTATTTCAAAAAATCCGAGCATTACGAGCCAGGGGGCGATGATACGCGCGGTCGCGGCGGTCCACTCAACGTCGCCGCTCTGCGCGAACGCGCCGAGCTAGCCGATGTTTTCATCGAAGCCGCGGTGGCCGAAGGTTCCCGCGCAATCCGGACTACAACAACGGCCACCAGGAAGGTTTCGGCTATTTCCAGGCGACACAAAAAAATGGCCGCCGCTGGTCGACGGCACGCGCCTTTCTGGATCCGGCGCGGCGGCGCCCCAATCTGCGCATCGAAACCGAGGCACTCGCCACGGGCGTCCTCCTCGACGGTAAGCGCGCCGTTGGGGTTGCCTATGTGCAACGCGGAGAGGCCCGGGAGGCGCGTTGTAGCGGCGAGGTGATCCTTTGCGCCGGCGCGGTGAAGTCGCCGCATCTTCTCGAACTATCCGGCATCGGCAATCCCGAAATACTGCAATCGGCCGGCATAGCGGTGCGCCACGAATTGCGTGGCGTCGGCGAGAATTACCGAGACCACTATGCGCCGCGCATGAACTGGCGGGTAACGCTGCCGATCACGCTCAATGAGCAAACCCGGAGCGTGGCGCTCGTGAAAGAGATCGTGAAATATTACACGCAGCGACGTGGAGTGTTGAGCTTAGCGGCCGCTCTTGTCCATGGCTTCGTCAGGACGGGTCCGGAACTCGAGGTTCCGGACGTCCAGTATCTCTTCTCGCATGCCAGCTACTCCGACCCACAGGTCCGAGCCCTTGATCGCGAGCCGGGGATGACGGTGACGCTGTATCAATGCCGTCCGGAATCGGCGGGCTCGATCCACGCCAAGTCGCCCGATCCCGCCGCCTCGCCGGCCATCCGGCCGAATTACCTCGCCGACGAATTGGATCGTCGGACCCTCGTCGCCGGCATGAAGATCGCCCGCCGCATCGTCAACAACAAGGCGCTCGACCGCTATCGCGCGTTCGAGATGAACCCGGGTGACCGGTGCCAGACCGATGACGAGCTGCTGGGCTTCGCGCGGCAGTTCGGGCATACGGCCTACCACGTGATCGGCACGTGCAAAATGGGCCACGACCCGAGGGCGGTCGTAAACGACGAATTACGGGTACATGGGCTAGCCAGCCTGCGCGTGGTCGATGCGTCGATCATGCCGACGATGACTTCCGGCAACACCAACGCTCCGGTGATAATGATCGCCGAAAAGGCCGCAGACATGGTCAAGGCTACTGCCTCCCGACCGGCGCGAGCCGCATAGGTCGCTCCCGCAGCCGCGTTATCGAGCTGGGCGGAAGCGGCCTGCCAGCGTGTACTATTCGAATAGCGAAAGGTCGATCGCGTCGCCCATCTTGTTGTAGCCGAGATCGCTCGGATGCAGACCGTCGCCGCAATCGTAGATGGGCAACATCTGCGTCGGATGCTCGGGGTCGCGCAGCGCCTGGTCGAAATCAGCGACCCCATCGAAGGCCCCGCCGTCGCGGATCCAGCCATTGACCGCGAGACGGACCTCTTCGCGCTGCGGATTCCAGGCGTTGGCCATGTAGGTTTCGTTTCCGAATGAGGTCAGCGTCGCACCA
>DASQCY010000114.1:0-1762 GCA_035634495.1 Allostellaceae bacterium | reverse complement strand
CGGTTTCTGAGCGAGCGCTACCCATGCCCGCCCTCGGGAGCGAAGCAGACCTCGATCGGGCGATCCTCGATGCCGCGGTCGAGCACAAGGCGCAAGCCGTCGGCATGTCAGGGCTGCTTATCAAATCGACCGTGGTGATGCGCGAGAACCTCGAGGACTGAGCCGGCACGGCCTGAGGCTTCCGGTCATGCTCAGGGGTGCGGCACTGACCCGGCGCTATGTCGAGGAGGATTGCGTCAAGGCCTACGCCGCCGGGCGCGTCGCCTACGCCCGCGACGCTTTCGCCGGGCTCGACCTGATGGACAAGATCGTCACCGGCCGGTTCGACGCGCACCTCGACGAGGTCCGGCGCCGGAGCGAGGGATGGCCTGTCAACCAAACCCGCAAGCTCCGCCGCGCTGCCGACCCCAAGCCATTGCGGCCGGTCCATGTCGAATAGATCCGCCTGCGCCTCGCCGAGTTGACCCGAAACGTCCCGGTGCCCGAGCCGCCGTTCTGGGGATAGCGCACGATCGAGCGGGTGCCGCCGAAGGCGGTGGTGCCGTATCTCAACAAGCGCATGCTTTACCAGTTCCAGTGGGGCTACCGGAAGGAGGGGCGGAGCCCCGCCGAATACCGCGAATGGGCCAAGGACGAATTCCGCCCCGTATTGCGGCGGATGCTCGATATCGCGATCCGCAAGGAGATCCTTGTCCCGCAAGCGGCCTACGGCTATTGGCGCTGTGCCGCCGAAGGGAACGACGTGATCCTCTTCGATACCGATGGCGAGCGTGAGCTGACCCGGTTCTCATTCCCGCGCCAGAACAAGGAAGGCGGGCTCTGCATCGCCGATTTCTTCCACGATGCCGCCGACGGGGGCGCGACGTGATCGCGCTCCAGGTCGTGACAATGGGCCGGCGCACCTCGGCAGCCGCGCGCGAATGGTTCGCCCAAAACCGCTATCAGGATTACCTCTATCGGCACGGCCTCTCGGTCGAGATGGCCGAGGCCTTGCCGAATATCTGCACAAGCGCATCCGCGGTGAGCTGGGCTTTGCCGCGGAGCCGGATGCAATCGTAAATTATTGAAAAATTGGCGCGCCCGAGAGGAGTCGAACCCCTAACCCCCAGATCCGTAGTCTGGTGCTCTATCCAATTGAGCTACGGGCGCGTGCCGAGAAGCGGGCCGGCTCCAAGGGCGGCAACAACTACTCCACCAGTCCCTGACAAGCAAGGCGGATCCCGAACGCCTGAGCGAAGCGGAGATCGGGCTCGCCGGCGTCGTTCGACCCGGGCAAGATATGGGCATGATCTTCCAACCGTCCACCATGAGCGAGATCCCAGCGGATGACCCGGCGACCCGGCCTTCGGTCAGGTTGCTGCCCGGGCGACACAAACGAGCCGAGGGCGGCCATCCGTGGATCTATTCAAACGAGGTGCGGATGGACGTGTCGGCGAAGGCGCTGCCACCCGGCACACTTGTCACCGTGCGGCGTTTAGATGACAACGCGCTCGGGGTGGCGATGTTCAACCCGCACAGCCTCGTCGCTGCCCGGCTCCTGGATCGTGACGCCGGCCGGGCTATCGGCCGCCGCTTCTTCGCGCGTCGGCTCGAGCGTGCGCTGCGGCTGCGCGACCGGCTCTTCGGGCTGCCCTATTATCGCTTGGTTCACGCTGAAGCCGACGGGTTGCCCGGGCTCGTCGTCGACCGCTTTGCCGGCGTCCTCGTCGTGCAATTCAATGCCGCCGGGATCGCCCGGTTCGAGCCGCTCGTCCTCGAGGCG
>DASQCY010000113.1:0-2985 GCA_035634495.1 Allostellaceae bacterium | reverse complement strand
GGACCGAAGAGCAGTGCATCGAGCACTTGGCTGAGCTTCGCTGGCCGGACGGTTTTGTCTGCTCCGGCTGCGGCGGGCGGGCGGCTTGGCGGCTGAAGGCGCGGCCACGGGTCTACGAATGCAGCACCTGCCATCGGCAGGCATCGGTGACGGCGGGGACGGTGTTTGATCGGACGCGGACGGACCTCGCGAAGTGGTTTGTTGCCGCCTACCTGATGGGCCGCGACAAGCGCGGCGTCTCGGCCAAGTTTCTGCAACGGGAACTGGCGGTGGCGTATCAGACGGCGTGGACCATGGCGCACAAGCTGCGGCACGGGCTGAGCGAAGACCCCAGCCGCCCGCTGCGTGGCTTCCTCGAGGCGGATGAGACCTTCAGCGGCGGCCGGGGCGATCCGACCAGTCGCGGGCGCAGCACGGCCAACCCCGACAAGAGCCTGGTTGTCGCCGCGGTCGAGAAGGTGCCGGCGTCGAAGAACAGGAAGGGAAAACACGGCCATGCCGTAAAGCGTCAGCACGGGTTCTTCGCCGGCAACGCCCGGATCGCCGTGCTGCCGGCCGCGACGGGCGCCGAACTCGGCGCCTTTCTCAAGGCCAATGTCGCAACCGGGGCGCATCTGCTGACCGACGGGTTCGCCGGTTATCGCGGCCGCGACGCCGCCCTCGGCGGGCATTTGAAGCACACCCCGGTGGTGCAGGACGAAGGCGCCAATGCCGGCGCGTTCTTCCCGATCATCCATACCCTGTTCAGCAACATCAAAGCCTGGCTCGTCGGCACCCATCACGGCGTCAGCGCCAAGCACCTGCCGCGCTATCTTCGGGAATGGTCCTACCGGTTCAACCGCCGCCACTTGCACGGCGGGTTGGAGGGCTACCTCATTCGGCGCGCCGTCGAATGCGCCACCATCACCTACGATCAGCTCAAGACAGCCACCATGCCAAGCGGCGCCAACCGTATCCGGCGGCCTCGCGCAGCGGTTGCGGAACCTGCTCTAGCCGGATAGGGATAACAAGGGAACCGTCGGGCAGGCTCGGTTGTCGGAATAGAGCAAACCCGTCCCGGTCGGAGCAAGGTCGTCCAAGAGCAGTTCGTAACTCCGGCCTATCTTAGTGGTCATTCAGTTCGGGCGACCGCATACCTACGGAGGGCAATTTCATGCAGCTACCGCTGGTCATGCCACATCGCCGCCCCCCGCCGGTTCAAAGCAGTAATCCATGCAACAACTAAGCGAAAATCGAGTTCGGCCCAGGCTAGGAAGGATTCTGGGACGAGTCGCGGGTGCTCTGCTGTTCGCTGCGGGGCTGGCAGACGGTTCCGGCTAGCTGACGCCGTCCTTTGGCTTCAGGCTACCCGAGCAATTGCTATCGTTCACGCGGATTTACCCGTCATCTGGAAAATGTCGGCTAATATGGGTCCTACGGATGCATCTCCTCCTGAAATGGCGCAGCCTGGTCTTGGCTCTAGTCGCAGCGCTTGTGCCGCTGGCGCCGGCGTCGGCGGCCTTGCTAGAAGTCGAGGGATCGGGTGCGATACCCGGATTTCACAGCTCAGGACAACTGCGCCGGTATCTCACCCTCCAAACGGCTGAAGCTGAGCCTGCCGACTGGCGTTTCGGGCCGGCTGCAGCTGGCGATGCCCCCGCACCCGATCGCGTAAAGTGGCGCTTCAAATTGCACCCGTATGCCGGGGGAGAAGTGCGTACCTTTGTACTCCCGTATATGGAGGATAAGACATTCGGTGTCCATCGCCCGATCACGATCGAGGCGCGCCTCTTTCTGAATGGGGAATATCAGACGCTCGTTAAGGGAAAGTCGATCATCGAGGGCGGTCCTGACGATCCCGATCTCGCCCCGGCAGTCGCGAGCCTCACTCAAAACCTCTTGCGCCCTTCGGGTGCTTACGGCGCCCTGAATAAGGGCCAGCGCCAAGGCTAGCCGTTGAGGTAGCGCGAGCCGCGCCGCAGCTCAGTTCGCGTTTTCTCGGCGGCTCGGTCCAGTGCAATACCTGTCGCTGGAACTTGCTTTCGGCCGCCGCCGCCATTCGAGTTCCTCATGCCGCTGGTTTACGTGGCCCGCACTCTCGGGCTCGTCGTCGAAACTCCGCCTGACATTTCCCGTGTGCTGCGCCCTCGTCCTGGACACAACGATAAATCTGGAAGGGTCTTCTTCGACCAATATCATTCCCCCTTTTCGGGGATGCCGCTCTCCGCGCTTGGGTCTGAAAAGGGTCTCCTGAAACCTCCGCTATATGGTCAGCCGAGCAGGGCGAAGCGACTGTCGATGCCATGCGGAACCGGCCCCCCAGGCGCGTCTGAGGATGGGCGGCTCGGCGCGAGGCGGCTTCGGACCGAAGGCCCATGCCGTATCGCGCTGCGGCCGCCTTGTCGGCGAGAGCTCCCGCTGGCGCGCCAGCTCTTCGACCCCCCGTCTCTGTACTCCGCGCTCGTCAACGACGCGAGAAAACAACGAGGTCGTCGATATCTTGTTCGGTCAGGGCGAGTGGCTGGATTTCTTGGTCGAGATGGGGGTTATGCAGACCGGCGCCCTTGTTGTAGTGGTCGACGACATCCCCGAGTGTCTCTTGCGGGCCGTCGTGAAAAGTAAAGCCCTGTCACCAGCACGTTGCGCATGTCCGGTGTCTTGGTTGCGCATGTCCGTGAAAGCCGCGCAGCGGCAGCTACCGCCTTCAGAAGCCCAATACACAATCGTGCTTGCTGCGCCGTCGTCATTTCAAACGCAGGATCGAGGCCCGCGCCGTCCGGGTCGCCATCGAATGAGCAGCCGTCTCGGTCGAGCGCCGCTTCTGGGACGCTATCACACGCGGCGCCAGCCTGACTTGCCCGGTTCGACCAATTTCAGATCGACCGGGCGAGCCCAAAAATCCCGATCACCGCCGGCTCCGTCGCGCCTTGCTTGACACCGTCATAATGCGGCGTGTTGGCAACTCACCTGACAAAAGCCCCGGCAGGCGCCGGAACAGTATGGTTC
>DASQCY010000112.1:0-3770 GCA_035634495.1 Allostellaceae bacterium | reverse complement strand
GCATCGGCCTGCAGGTCCAGGTTCTCAGGGCGAGCACGCCTCGTGAGATCGAGGAAGCATTCGCGGCGCTCGGCCAGGATCCGCCCGATGCCCTGTTCGTCGGATCCGCTGCTTTCTTGAACATCCGCCGGGTCCAATTGGTGCAGCTGGCGAGTTACCACCGCCTTCCGGTGACCTTTTCCTTACGTGAAGCCGCGGAGGCCGGCGGCCTGATGAGCTACGGACCCAGCATCGAGGACGCATATCGGCAGTGGGCTGCCTACGCCGGCCGTATCCTCAAGGGGACCAAGCCTGCGGATCTCCCGGTGGTGCAAGCCTCGAAATTCGAGTTCGTCATCAACCTGACGACCGCGCGGATGCTCGGTCTCGCCGTGCCGGATAGGATGCTCGTCACCGCCGACGAGGTGATCGAATAGAGTGGTTTTTGCTGCGCTGCGTTCGGTCGCGGTCGCTTCTGGAGGCATAACGGACATGCCAGGAGCGTCGCGAACCTCCCGGTGCGACGCGACTGACCCTCAGCAGTCATACACGTCCGAGGCTTTTCGTAGCGCACATTTTGCCGCAGTACGCCCCCGTTTCACTCGACTTCCTTTCCTGTTTTGATGGCCTGAGTCGAAAGCCGAATTTGACGTAATCTTGCGGGCATGGGGAGGCAATGAAACGTCGCGAGTTCATCTTGGCTCTCGGCGGCGCGGCGGCGGCATGGCCGCTCGCGGCGCGGGCGCAACAGCCGACGCCAGTGATCGGCTATCTCAATACCCGCGGGCCCGACGATGCCGCGCATTTGGCGGCCGCGTTTCGCCGCGGCTTGCGCGACGGCGGCTTCATCGATGGGCAGAACGTCAGGATCGAATTCCGTTGGGGGCGCGGCCGCTTCGACGCTCTGAAAGCGATGGCGGAGGAGCTTTGCCGCGTTCCGGTGTCGGTGCTCGCAGCGACCGGCGGCGATCCGGCGGTGCTCGCCGCCAAGGCGGCAACCTCCGCGATCCCGATCGTGTTTGCGATGAGCAGCGATCCGATCAAGCTCGGCTTGGCCGCAAGCTTCAATCGGCCGGGCGGCAATGCCACCGGCGTCGATGTGCTGACCACGGCGTTGGAGCCCAAACGGCTCGGCCTGCTGCACGACCTGGTGCCGACGGCCGGAACAATCGGCGTTCTGTTAAACCCGAGCTTTCCGCCGTCGGCCCGTCAGGTCAGTGACGTCGAGGAGGCCGCGCGGGCAATCGGCGTCCGTGTTCATGTCCTGCGCGCCAACAGCGAGAGCGAGATCAACTCGGCGTTTCAGACCGTCGCAACCGAGCGCATCGGGGCGCTCGCCGTCGCAGCATCGCCTTTCTTCGATACGCGTCGCAGCCGGATCACCGCCTTGGCGGCCCAACACGGTGTACCGACGATGTATCATATTCGCGAATATGCCGCGGCCGGCGGGCTCATCAGCTACGGCGTCGACATCGTCGAGGTCCACCGGCAAGTCGGGCTGTATGCCGCCCGTATCCTCAACGGAACCAGGCCGGGTGATCTGCCGATCATGTTGCCCAGCAAGTTCGAGCTGGTAATCAACTTGAAGACCGCGAAGACGCTCGGCCTCAAGATCTCCGACAATCTGCTCACGCTCGCCGACGAGGTGATCGAATGACGTGAAGCGAGAGGGAGTTCAGAATGAAACTTCCCCGCCGCAAATTCTTGCATCTGGCCGCGGGCGCCGCCGCGCTGCCGGCTTTGTCACGGATCGCAGGGGCGCAAGCCTATCCGTCGCGACCTGTGCGCCTGATCGTTCCCGCTCCCGCTGGAGGCGGGTACGATCTCACCGCGCGTTTAATCAGCCAAGTCTTGTCGGAGCGACTCGGCGCGCCATTCATCGTCGATAATCGACCGGGCGCAGGAACCAATATCGGCACCGAGACGGTGGTGCATGCGCCGCCGGACGGCTACACGCTCCTCTTGGTCGCTGCGGCAAACGCGATCAATGCGACGCTCTACGAAAAGCTCAATTTCAATTTTATCCGCGATATCGCGCCCGTCGCGACGATCGCCGGTGCGCCAAACGTGATGGTGGTCCATCCATCGGTTTCGGCCAGAACCGTTCCCGAGTTCATTGCCCACGCCAAGGCTAATGCAGGGAAGCTCAATATGGCGTCGGCTGGCAATGGCACCACGCCGCATCTGGCCGGCGAGCTGTTCAAGATGCTGACCGGCGTCGACATGGTTCACGTCCCCTATCGTGGCGGCGGGCCGGCGCTTACTGATTTGCTTGGCGGGCAGGTGCAGGTGTACTTCGGCCCCATGCCGCCATCGATCGAGCACATCCGGTCTGGCAAGCTGCGGGCGCTGGGGGTGACTTCTGCCAGGCGCTCGCAAGCGCTGCCGGACATCCCAAGCGTCAGCGATTTCGTGCCGGGCTACGAGGCGAGCCAGTGGTACGGCATTGGCGTGCCCAAAAACACGCCATCCGAGATCATCGACAAGCTTAACAAGGAGATCAACGCAGGCCTCGGTGATCTCAAGATGAAGGCGAGGCTTGCCGACCTAGGGGGCACACCGCTTGTAGGCTCGCCAGCCGATTTCAGCAGGCTTATCGCCGAAGACACCGAGAAATGGGCCAAGGTGATCAAGTTCGCGGGCATCAAGCTGGAGTGATCGGCCCATCTCGACCAAATATTCCGTAACGTCCGTTTTGCGAAATCCCTCTCGACGTGCCGCCGACGCCGCTCGCGCGCCGACGAGGGAAAAAACGCACCAGCGGCCTCCGCTGAGTCAGCAATCGACATCCTGGCCCCGGTCCTCGGTCGCACAGCCGCCCCCGTAAAAGATGCGGCACACAGGGGAGGGGGAGGGCCAAGCTCAATGGGACTCCTCGATGGCACCAACTTGTCCCCTTTCCCCCCGGGGGTCATCCATCGCCCAAGCTAAATTCAGCGCGATCGTTTGCGTCTCACAGGCCGACCGCGCTTTGCTCGAAAGGGCTCGATGCTGCCAGCCTGCTGATCGTCGAGCCATCGACGGCAAAGCTGCGCGCCACGTCGGCCATGGTCTCGCCAGCGTGCAGGCGCTGCAGCGCTTCCTGCCGCTGATGCGGCGTCAGCTTGCGCGGACGGCCGAAGCGAACACCGCGAGCCTTCGCACGCTTGCGGCCCTCGCCAGTGCGAGCGCGGATCAGCTCACGCTCGAACTCGGCGAGGCCTCCGAGGATGGTCAGCATCAGCCGACCATGCGCGCTGGTCGTGTCGGCCCAGCTGTCCTTCAGCGACCGAAAGCCAGCACCACGCTTGGCGATCTCGTCAAGCACGTTGAGCAGGTCGCGCGTCGATCTCGCTAAGCGATCGAGCCTCGTGACCACGAGCACGTCGCCGGGTTCGAGCTGCCGGATCGCCTTGGCCAGCTCGGGGCGATCCGTCTTGGCACCGGAAACCTTTTCCTTGAACACCTTAGCGCAGCCGGCGCTGCGCAGCTCGGCATCCTGCGCACTCAGGTCCTGGCCGTTGGTCGAAACCCGCGCATATCCAAACATCGGCATCCTGTTACCCTCTCTTGCATAGGACTTTTGAGCATAAGATATGCAAGATTAAGCTGGGCCAAAATCAAGGTCAATATTTCCGTGCATAACTTGTGAGTTTTGCATGAAACTAGTTCCCGCTGTTGCGCAACCGCCACAGGATCGGCCGCCCGACGCCGCTGCCGCGACCAACGCGGACACAGTAGCGTTCCGCAGCACCTCGAATAGCTCGGCGATGATTGTGTCTATTCCCGCCAGGGCGCGGATGCGTCCAGCG
>DASQCY010000111.1:0-2472 GCA_035634495.1 Allostellaceae bacterium | reverse complement strand
TTCGGCGCGATCGAAGAGTCGGACCAGCGAAAAAACACGGCCGGGCGCGTTGTCGAAGAGCCGCCGATGAAGCAGCTGTATGCCGGCGAAAAGGTAAGGCGCCACATCGCGCTCGCGACGGCGGCGCGGTGCACCCAGAGGGTCGATGAAGTAGTCGCCGCTACCCTCATAACCGACCGCCGTCACCGTCCGCTGCAGCAAAAGAACGCCGTCCATGGCTGCGGGATCGAAGGCGGCGGCGAGGCGGACCAAGGCAGGGTCTCTGCTGTCGAGCCAGAACACATCGCCGTTGACGACGAAAAAGGCCTCGCCGAGCAACGGCAAGGCTCGCGCCACCCCGCCGCCGGTATCGAGCAGCTCGGCTTCGTGGGAGAGTTTGATCCGGGGATGTCCGCGGCGGGCCAGGTGCTCGGCAATCATCGCCGCCTTGTAATGGATGTTGACGACGACATGCTCGACCCCGGCCGAGGCCAGCCGGTCGATCGCATGGTCGATCAGCGGCCGGCCGTCGATTTCGACAAGCGGCTTGGGGATCGTATCGGTGAGGGGGCGCAGCCGGGTGCCAAGCCCCGCCGCCAATACCATCGCCGAGCCCGGCGGTGGGATCATGCCTCGCTTTCGAGATCGGGCCGCCAGCGGGTTTTGCGCGGCAAGTGGCGATCGAGCCAGCCCGCGATCGGGGTCAGGGCCGGATGCCGGAGGTCGGCTTCGAGCAATCGCCAGACGCGCGGGATGTGGGCGAGGTATTGGCGCTTGCCGTCGCGTTTCCAGAGCCGCGTGAAGATACCGAGGATCTTGCAATTGCGCTGGGCCGCGAGAATTGCGGCTGAGCGCAAGAAGGCGTGTCGGTCGAGCTCCGGAAAAGCGGCGAGGTAGCGTTCGGTCATCGCCTGGCATAAGACGGCCGGAACGTCACGCCGCGCGTCCTCGAGCAGCGAGACCAGGTCATAGCTCGGCGGACCCGTCACCGCGTCCTGGAAATCGAGGAGCCCGCAGCCTTTGATCCCGGGGCGATCGGGCAGCAGCATCAGATTGTCCACGTGGTAGTCGCGCAGCACCAGGGTCGGCCGCGACACCATGGCATCCGGCAGAACCTCTCGCCAGAGTGCGAGGTATTCCTCGCGCAGCCCGCGGTCGAGCGGTCTGTACCAGTCGACGAGGAGGGCGGCTTCGCCGAGCAGCCGCTCCATGTCGTAAGGCGGTATTTCGGGGGTGCCACGCGGACCGGCGGCTCGCTGCAACGCGATCAGGGTGTCGACCGCGAGCGTATAGAGAGCGGGCTCGTCGGCGCCGCGCGCGAGCAGCCTCGTGTAGGTGTCGTCGCCAAAATCTTCGAGCAGCAGAAAGCCCTCGTCACTGTCCTCGGCGAGCACCTCGGGGGCGCTCAAACCGAGGTCGCGCAACAGCGCGGCGACGGCGACATAGGGGCCGATGTCCTCCTGCGGCGGCGGAGCGTCCATCAGCACCGCACTGCTCCCGTTGCGGGCGAGGCGCCAATAGCGGCGGAACGACGCGTCACCAGCCAGCGGCACCGCCGAGGCGTCGCCCCAGCCCGCTGTGCCGAGGAAGGTGGTCATGGCATGGCGGCGCGGATCACGCATCTGCGGAGATCCCGGCCAGGCGTTGCCGCCAGCTCTCGCCGGCATCAATGAGTGCCCGTCGTTCGTCGGGCCGGTCGCCAAACAAGAATTCGATCTCGAGGCGGCGTCGCGGCAGCAAGGGACCAAGACGCTCGGGCCATTCGATCAGCGAGATCCCCTCACTGAAGGCGTCCTCGATGCCGAGCTCCCAGGCTTCCTCGGACGATTTGATGCGGTAGAGGTCGAAATGCCAAATCGCCGCGGGGGTAAGCTCGTAGATCTGCACGAGGGTGAAGGTCGGGCTCGGAACCTCCTCTGCGCCGCCGCGCGCACGGATAAAGCTGCGAGCAAAGCTCGTCTTGCCGCAGCCGAGATCGCCTTTGAGGGCAATAACGTCGCCAACCTCGGCGAGTTCGGAAATTCGCGCGGCGAACGCCGCGGTGGCGGCTTCATCGGGCAGATCGACGACCGGCATCGCCTAGGCGTTGTATACGCTGGCAGCGATTGCTCGCAACGTCGCCTCGCGTGCCGCGATCACCTGGCGTCGTTTCGGGAAATCCGAGCTCGACCCTCTCCGATTTGGTCCGAATCGCCCCGCCGCGCGGCTCAATGCTTAATTGAGGAATAGGGCAGGATCGGCTCGCCGGCCTTGTATTGATCCGGCCACAGCACGACCTCCCCCTTGCCGTCACGGAAATCGTCGACACTCGTGCTAGCGATGTTCTGGAACTGGATCGTCATCAGGCGGGCTTTCTTCCACTCGCCCTTTTCGCCGAATTCGACATCGCCGATGACTGTCTTGAAGGTATGGGTGCGGATGTAGTCGGCGATCTTGTCCTGGTCGAGGCTCTTGGCTCCCTCGACGGCGTCGCCTAAGACCTGCAGATCGGCA
>DASQCY010000110.1:0-10350 GCA_035634495.1 Allostellaceae bacterium | reverse complement strand
TTGGGCCGGCGCGGCAACAGGCGGTCGAGGCCGAGCTTGCGCGTTATGCCGAGTACTGCGGCGACATGACCATGCGGCCAGGAGCGCTCGATCTCCAGGCGATCCCTGCTTTCGCGGGGACCGGGAGCGGCCACGGGCTCGTCTTTGAGCACGCGGGCGAGCGCTTCGATCCTGGCTTCGGGCCACCGTGACAAGTTGGCCAGGGTACGGGTCTTGACCCTGCTACCGACCCGATAGCTCTCGCGCAACAGGATGGCGGGAGGCGAGCCTCGGTTTGGAACCCGAGCGACGTATATGCGTCATCAAATAGGCTATCCTCAATAGGAAAACTCTCAATTTACATGCCTACATAACAAGGAGACAAAATAGGAGTTCCCACACGCTATCAACCACTTACGCAAAAAGGCGTCGGGAAGCTACGACTAGCGCTACATAGGGCTCTTGGATACCACTCTCGAAAGAACGACGCGGTAAAAAGACGAGGAGGCTGTCCTGCGGTTTCTGATCATCGGCGCGGGAGCGCTCGGCGGCTATTACGGCGGCATGCTGGTAAAGGGCGGCGCCGATGTCGCCTTTCTCGTGCGGCCTCGGCGAGCAGCACAGCTCGCCGAGCGGGGGCTCGTGATCAAAATGCCCGACGGCGAGTACAGAGCGCCCGTCAAGACCGTACTCTCCAGCGCTGGCGGCGGCCCCTACGACGTGGCGTTTGTTGCGTGCAAGGCCTACGGTCTCGACGCCGCGATCGACGATTTCGCGCCGGCGCTCAGTTCGGGCGGTGCTGTGCTGCCGGTGCTGAACGGGATCAATCACATCGCCGTGCTGAGCGAGCGCCTCGGCGCGGCTCGCGTACTCGGCGGCGTGACTCTGTTTTCGGTTGTGCTGACGCCCGAGGGCGACATCTTAGTGCCGGGTATCGGGAAAACCGGACAGACCTCGGTTGGCGAACTCACTGGTGAGCGCTCGGCCCGGTGCGAGCAGATCGCCGGTGCTTTCGTAGCCGGTGGGGTTCCGGCCACGATCAGCGACAATATTCTTGCCGAGATGTGGGCAAAATTCAGCTGCTTTGCCGGTGCTACGGCGGTCTCCGTGCTGACTCGGGCCCGCGCCGGCGAGGTTGCTGCCGCACCCGCAGGGGCCGCCTTCGTCGCCACGGCACTCGACGAAAGTGCCCGGATTGCGACCGCCGAAGGCTACCCGCCGCCGGCTGCGCTGATAGACCTCTACCGCGGTTTCTTCGCCCAGAAGGGTTCTGCCGGCGCTCCGTCGATGCTGTACGATATCGAGGCCGGACGCCCGACCGAGGCCGACCACATCTTCGGTGACCTTGTCCGCCGCGCCGATCGGCTCGGCGTCGACGCGCCGATCCTGCGCGCGGCGCTGTGCAACCTGCAGATCTACGAGGCTCGCAGACACGCGCGCAGCTAGCCGACATTCTCCCGGCAACTGCCAGTCAGTCGGAGCGTTCCGCGGTCTTGCCGGGGCCGAGTTCCCCCCATATGGCGGTGGCGCGAACACAATTGTGATATTAGGAATTGTTCATTCGCCTCGCCCTCTCGGCTGTATGGATTGAAACGGGCGCAAGCGCCGGAAGCCGGGCTGGAGACTGCTTGCAACTATTGGGATAGATCTCCCTGCGGACTCGCAGCAGATCTGGTAATGAGCGTTGCCGACTCAATTGCTGATTGGGTTTTATTGAATTTGAAGCGAGCAACTTCGGCGAAGGTTCGATGGTGGTAATTTCTGCGCCTGACTCCAAAGGGATGTGCATGTTAAGCAATGAGCCACCCGTAACTCCTGCGAGCCATCGATACCGGAGCCGCCGATGCTTCAACCTCTGCCCGCGATCAGCCTCGTCGCCGTGCCGGGACGGCGGCGCCGGACCCTCGACATCGCCCGCGAGATCGAGCGGCGCGGCTTTTCCGGCATCTACATGCCGAGCCGGTACGGCAACATGGCGCAGTGCACGGGCCTGGCGTTGGCCACTGAGCGGGTCCGGTTCGGCACGGCGATCGCGCCGATCTATGCCCAGACGACCGAGGAATTCGCGGCGGGTGCCGCCTATATCCACGAGGTCTCGGGCGGGCGCTTTCGCTTCGGCATCGGAGTCGCGCATGGCCCCACGCATCAGCGGCTCGGCATCACCGCCGGCAAGCCGCTCGCCGACACGCGCGCCTTTGTCGAGAAGCTCAAATCCTATGACGGCATCGGTGTCCTGCCGCCTATCGTGCTTGCCGCATTGCGCAAGCGGATGGTGGCGCTCGCTGCCGAGATCGCCGAGGGCGTGCTGTTCGCCAATGCCAGCCTGTCCCATTTGGCGGATTCTCTGTCGGTGGTCCCGCCAGCCAAGCGCACCGATCCGGACTTCCTGATCGGCAACATGCTGCCGGTGTGCATTACTGATGACGAGGGTGCAGCGCTGGCGCTGCACCGCCGCCGCCTCGAGCACTATGTGTTTTTGCCGAACTACCGCAATTACTGGAAGGAAGCCGGCTACGGCGAGGAGATGCGGGCCATCGAACGGGCGCTGGCCGAAAATCGCCGGGACGATGTCCCGCGCTATCTGACCGACCGGTGGATCGCCGACAACTCGCTCTACGGCCGCGCTGCGAAGGTGCGCGACCGACTCGCCGAGTGGTACGCCGCCGGCCTCAATACGCCGGTGCTCGTGCCCAATTCGGTCAACGGCAACCAGCTTGTCGCCCTCGACGAAATCTTCACCACCTTCGCCGACTGAGGAACGGATGGAACAGCGCAATCTCGGTAAGTCCGGCCTCAGCGTCTCTGCGGTCGGTCTTGGGTGCAACAATTTCGGCGGGCGCATCGACCTCGCAGCGACCCGCAAGGTCGTCCACAAGGCGCTCGACCTCGGCATCACCTTCTTCGACGAAGCCGACACCTATGGCGACCCGCGGGGCAGCTCGGAGGCGTGCCTCGGTGAGATCCTCGGTGATCGCCGCAAGGACATCGCGCTGGCGACCAAGTTCGCGCGACCGATGGACGCCGCCGGCCGCTTTCAAGGTGCCTCGCGCCATTACATCATCGCCGAGGTCGAGGCCAGCCTCCGGCGCCTCAAGACCGACTGGATCGACCTCTACCAGCAGCACCAACCCGATCCGCTGACGCCGATCGAGGAGACCTTGCGCGCGCTCGACGATCTCGTCCGGCAGGGCAAGGTCCGCTATCTCGGCTGCTCGACCCTACCGGCCTGGCAGGTCGTCGAGGCGCAGTGGACGGCCAAATATCACGGCCTCCACAGTTTCATCTCGTGCCAGGAGGAATATAGCTTGCTGGCGCGCCGGCTCGACGGCGAGATGATGCCGGTATTGCAGGCCTACGGCCTCGGCCTGATCCCGTTCGCGCCGCTCGCCAACGGTCTCTTGACCGGCAAATACAAACGCCATCTGCCGCCGCCCGAAGGCGCCCGCCTGACTTACATGCAGCGGGCGGCGGCGCGCTATCTGACCGAGGATAATTGGGGGATCGTCGAGCGCCTTGAGGGTTTCGCGGTCGAGCGCGGGCACACGCTCCTCGAACTCGCGATCAGCTGGCTGGCGCGGCGCCCGCAGGTGGCGAGCGTGATCGCCGGCGCCACTGGGCCTGAACAGGTCGAGCAGAATGTCCGAGCGGCCGGTTGGGCATTGACAGAACAGGACATGCGGGAGATCGATCAGATGACCGAGAGGTGACGGTCGCCACCCATCTTCAGAACGCTAGGGAAGGAAGCCCGATATGGACATTCGACTGGACGGAAAAAGCGCGGTGATCACCGGCGGCAGCAAGGGGCTCGGCCTCGCAATGGCAGAGAGATTCGCTGCATCTGGAGCCGATGTGGCGATCCTGGCACGCACTCCCGAGACGCTTGCCGACGCCAAGCAGAAGATCCAGGCCGGCGCCAAGGGAAAGGTCGCGACGGTCAGCGCCGACGTGTCCAAGGCGGTCGACATCCGTCGGGCCTACGACACGGTGATGTCCGAACTCGGGAAAATCGACATCCTCATCAACAATGCCGGGCAGGCGACCAGCGGGCCTTCCGAGGAAATGACCGACGAGATGTGGCAGGCCGATCTCGACCTCAAACTGTTCGCCCAGATTCGCCTGGCGCGGCTCGTCTTCCCGCAGATGAAGCAGCGCCGCTGGGGCCGGATCATCAATGTGCTCAACATCGGCGCCAAGGCGCCTGGTGCCAACAGCGCGCCGACCTCGGTCAGCCGCGCTGCCCAAATGGCATTTTCCAAGGTGTTGTCAGGCGAGGGCGCGCCCTTCAACGTGCTGGTCAACTCGCTGCATGTCGGCGTCATCGTCAGCGACCAGATCGTCCGCCGTCATCGGCGCGAAGGCGCCAACGTCTCATTGGAAGACTTCATCGCGCAGGCCGGGCGGCCGGTGCCGTTGGGCCGAATGGGCCGAGCGGAGGAGTTCGCCAACATCGCCTGCTTTCTGGTTTCCGACGCCGCCTCCTATGTGACCGGCTGCGCGATCAACGTCGACGGCGGCCGCTCGCCGGTCGTGTGAGGCGCGCGGAGCACCGGCCGCAGGAGACAGTCTGAGGAGACTTGGCCCATGAGAATTGGCCTGTTCTACCAGATCCAAGTTCCCAAGCCCTGGACCCCGTCCAGTGAATCGCAACGCATCCATGAAGCCCTGGAACAGATCCCCTACGCGGAACAGCAGGGCTTTGAAAGCGTGTGGTTTTCCGAGCATCATTTCCGCCCTGTGTGGTCACACAACAGCGCCCCGGACCTCACTCTTGCCGCGGTCAGTCAGCGCACCAGCAGTATCCGCCTCGGCATTGGGGTGGTGCTGGCGCCGATTCATCACCCATTGCACGTGGCAGCTCGCATGGCCACTCTCGACATCCTGAGCCATGGGCGCGTCGATGTCGGCCTCGGCCGGACCGGCTATCCTTACCAGCTGACGCCTTATGGGACAGATCTGCACGACACGCGCGGCATGTGGCAGGAATTCGCCGATGTCTTGCCGCGCATCTGGACCCAAGAGGAAATCGCCTACGACGGGACGTACTACCACATCCCGCGCCGCGAGGTTCTGCCGAAGCCGGTGCAGCAGCCGCATCCGCCGCTGTGGTCCGCGTGCGGCAGCGACGAGACAGCGCGCCTGACCGGAAGCTTGGGTATGGGAGGGCTGTTCGGTAGCGAAGGGGGTCCGGATCGCGTTCATCAGCTGATGGCACTTTATCAGGACTCGCTGCGGACTGCCCCGGGCAATGGTGCCAGGCCCGCTCCCCGCGCCGCTCTGATGACGGCGGGCTACTGCCACGAGGATCCGCAGGTCGTGGCCCGACGCGGCACCGAGCTCGTCGGCTGGTACATCGAGCAGCAGCGCGAGCGCGCCCGGCTGGTATGGCGCGACTATGATCCGGCAACGGTGCCGCCCGATTACCAGGGCTATTACGCGCGCGACCAGCGGCTCGCCAGCGGGCCGCATCCGGGCGAGCCGACGCCGCAGGAGGTACGTGAGCAGGGCACCAAGTTCTGCGTCGGCACACCCGAGGACTGCATTCGATTTCTCGAGCTCTACGAGGCCTTGGGCATCGAGGAGGCGATTTTGTTGTGCGCGGTCGGGCCGGCAACGCACCAGGAGGTGCTCCACACCATTCGCCTTTTTGGCGAAGAGGTCATCCCGCGCTTCCAAGCTCGGGACCCGCGCGCGGCTCTGGCCCACGCCTCGGCGTAGGCATCACCGCAAAGATCTGGTATGGGCACCGATGTGATGCGCGCTGCATTTCGAGCAGCTGCTGCAGCTGCCGTCATCCTCGGTCTGCTGCTGACGCAGGCGGCGGTGGGTCAGCAACCGGCACCGCCGAGCCCGGCGCCAACACTGCCGGCCGCTCCGCAAGAGCCGGAACAACCGAGCGCGGCGGCGTTTACTCCCGAGGAACTCGACCAGATCCTGGCGCCGATCGCGCTCTACCCCGACGAGTTGATCGCCCAGATCCTGACCGCCGCCACCTACCCGCTCGAGATCGTCTTGGCGGCGCGCTGGGTCGCCGATCCGAAGAACGCGGCGCTCAAAGGCGACGCCCTGGTCAAGGCGCTGGAAGGGCAGAGCTGGGACGCGAGCGTCAAATCGCTCGTGCCGTTTCCGAGCGTCCTGAAGATGATGTCGGACAAGCTCGACTGGACGCAAAAGCTCGGCGACGCGTTTCTGAGCCAAGAGGCGGATTGCCTGGCCGCGGTGCAGAGCCTGCGCCGCAAGGCCGCCGCCGCCGGCACGCTGAAATCGACGCCGCAGCAGAACGTGACGGTAGCGCCCCGGGCGGCCGCTGCCGCGCCTGGCCTCCAGGGACCGCCGGCCGGCGAGCCGATCACCATGGCTCCGGTGACCGAGGACCAGACGATCTCGATCGCCCCTGCCGATCCGCAAGTCGTCTACGTACCCTCTTACGATCCGGCGACTGCGTATGGAGCGTGGCCCTACCCGAGCTATCCGCCATACGCCTTTCCGCCTCCGGTCGGCTACGGTGTTGCTGCTGGCCTTGCCACCGGTCTCGCCTTTGGCGCCGGCGTCGCGGTTGCCGGCTCGCTCTGGGGCTGGGGCAGCCCCAATTGGGGCAGCGGTAGCGTCAACATCAACACCAACCGATTCAACAGCATCAATCGCACTTCCTTCACCGGCAACACCTGGCAGCACAATGCGGTGCACCGCCAGGGTGTCGCCTATCGCGATGCCGCGACCGGCCAGCGCTTTGGCCGCCAGACGGCGGCCGGCGCCGCCGCTCGACGAGACTACCGCGGCTTTGAAGGACGCGGCGCCGGTGCCGCGGCTGGGCGAGCCGGAGGTCAGCTTGCGGGCGGAGCTGGCCGAGTAGGGCAGGCCGGTGCGGCGGCGCGGGCTGGACAGGGTCGTATCGCGGCGAACCGGGGCGGCGGTCAGGGTTTACAAGCGCGTGCGGGTGGACAGGGCGTCCGCGGGCAGGGTCTAGGACAGCGCGCCGGAGCTGGCGGGCGTGGCAACTTTGCCGCGCAGCGCTCGGCCTTCAACCCAGGCAATGGGGCGCAAGCCCGCGCTTTTGCCCAGCGCGGTGCGGCGAGCCGCCAGCAATTTGCCGGCAATTTCCAACGCGGTGGCGGTGGCGGTTTTCAGCGTGCTGGTGGCGGTGGTTTCCAGCGTGGCGGTGGTGGTGGTGGTTTCCAGCGCGGCGGTGGTGGTGGCGGCGGGGGTCGTGGCGGCGGAGGCGGGCGTGGCAGGCGATGACATCGTCCAGCGCCGACGGAGCACGGTTGTGTCCGGTTCGTTGTTGACGATCCGAACTCTTCTGGTTCTGATCGGACTGATCCTGAGCCAGAATTTCTTGTCTGATCGCTGGCAATTGACCCATGCCGCGACAGCTGCTCCGGCATCGGTCAAACAGCAAAGCTTCGCCACCCCTGATGAGGCGTTAAAAGCGGTCATAGGGGACTTGAAATCGGACAATTTGTCGGACCTGCTCAAGATTTTCGGCCCAGGAATCGAACCGATTCTGAATTCCGGCGATCCGGTTGCAGACCAGAATGCGCGCGAGCGGTTCGTTGCCTATGCCGAAGAACAACACCATTTCGACGGCTCGGGCGACGCCTTGACCCTGGTCATCGGCAAGAATGAGTGGCCGTTCCCGATCCCGTTAAAGAAAGTGGACGAGCGCTGGCGGTTCGACACTGCGGCAGGACAGGACGAAATGCTCAACCGCCGCATCGGCGAGAACGAGCTGTCAACGATTCAAACGGTGCTCGCTTATGTCGACGCCCAGGGCGATTATGCCGACTTTCAGCGTCAGCGCAGTGGCATGCCGGAATATGCACAGCGTATCCTGAGTAATCCCGGCAAGATGGACGGCCTCTACTGGCCCGCCGCGGAGGGACAGCCTCAGAGCCCCCTCGGTCCCCTGGTGGCCGCTGCGCGCGCCGTGGGCTACCGGCGGTCGGCGAAGGCGGAAGAGCCAGCCCCCTATCACGGGTATTTCTACAAAGTGCTGACCGGTCAAGGCCCGAACGCGCCGGGGGGTGCCCTCGATTTCATTGTCAACGGCCGGATGATCGGCGGCTTCGGGCTCGTCGCCTGGCCGGCGCGTTACGGAGATTCCGGAGTGATGACGTTCATGGTCAATCATGACGGGGTGGTCTACCAAAAGAACCTAGGGCCGCAGACCGCCAAGATCGCTCCGTCGATCAGCCGCTTCGATCCCGACTCGAGCTGGCAAAAAGTCGAACCTTGATCGCTCGGCGTTCCACCGCGTCTTCAGCCGCGGCGAAGCGGCGCTGCCGGTCGGCACCCGAGGTTCAGCGCAAATCCTGGTGATGCAATTCGATTCGCGGGGCGCGGCTTACTTCTCTTTGTCGGCGTCCAGTACCGCGGCGATGCGCTTGGGATCGGCGGCCAGCGGCGGGATGCCGGCGCGCTCGACCTGCAATAGCTGGCCGACAGTGCTGTTGCGGGTGCCCCAGCCGCGGTTCATGGCTTCGGTCAATTCCTCATAGGCCATGTTGGCCAGGCGCATCGGCACCCCGACCTCGCGCCCGAGACCGACCGCGAGCCCGACATCCTTGTGCAACAGGCGCAGCGCGAAATCGGCCGGGTCGTGCTGGCCGGTCAGAAACCGCTGGCCGAGCCGGTCAAAGGTGCGCACCCGGCCGGTTGCTCCCTGGCGCACCGCCTCCCACAAATCGACCGGGTCGACCCCGGCCTTGATTCCCATCGTGAAGACCTCGGCGAGCGCCACCCCTAGAACCGCGCTGGTGCAGTTGTGCACGAGCTTGGCAATCGTGCCGGCGCCGATCGGGCCGATATAGGCGGCCTGGTCGCCCATCGCGTCGAGCACGGGTTTGTGGCGGTTGAAGATCTGCTCGTCGCCGCCGACCCAGATCGCCATCTTGCCGCTGGCGGCACCGGAGGGGCCGCCGCTGACCGGTGAATCAAGCATGTAGAGGTTCTTCTCGGCAAAGGCGGCGCTGATCTTGCGCACCATCGCCACCGAATTGGTCGACATGTCGAAAAAGGCGGTGTCGGGGCGCATGCCCTCGATCAGCCCGTTGGGCCCGGTTGCGACCTGCTCGACATCGGCCGGCACCGGCAGTGAAGTGAAGACCATCTCGCTCTGCGCACCGACCTCTTTTGGAGAATTGGCCCAGACGGCACCCTTCGCCAGGAATGGCTCGGCCGCGGCGCGGCTCAGATCATGCACGACAAGGTCGTGCCCGGCCTTCTGCAAATTGGCCGCCATGCCCTTGCCCATCATGCCGAGGCCGATGAATCCTACCCGCATGTTCCCCTCCGCCGGTTGCAAAACCGCTGCGGGATGAGTTTGCTGCGCGAAGCAGCCGAGCGCAAGGTTAACCCCTCTCCCGTACTGCGCGGAGAGGGGCGTGCGGATCGTTTCCGGTCCTAGTCTTATGCACCCGTAACCCATTGGCAGGAATCGCTTAAGCAAACTCGTCGGAAGTCTAGATTTTTGAAAGTCGCCAGCGGCGCACCGCACCCCCGTATATCCGACCCTGATCATGGAAAGAATGTACAGACCCGTCGGTTCGGGACGAAGTCGGCCCCTGGATCGCTGTTGGCTGGGCAGGATTGACACGGTTAACGGATGCACCAGCCCGACGCGCGCGCTTAGGTACCAAAAATGACATACACCGGTGGCATCGCTGTATACCCATTCTTCGGAATGTATGAACCTGGCGCGACGTTTGTATGCGCCTGCCTTTGGGCGAGTAACGATGTCTGATTGGAACACGCGAAATGACAAAATCACAAATTACTCCCAGTGTCGTGGCCGTCGGGCTGCTCCTAGGGTTATCGGCTTGCACCAACCCATATGATCCCGTCCAGCGCACGATCGGCGGCGGCCTGATCGGCGCAGGCAGCGGGGCGGCGATCGGTGCTGCCGCTGCCGGTGGACATGGTGCTGCCCTCGGCGCTGCAGTCGGCGGAGCGGTGGGTGCGGTCAGCGGCCTTATCACTACGCCACCGCCGCCGCGGTACCGTTACTAAACCCGCGGCCTCTGGATTTGCGGTGGCGGCATCTGTGTCCGATAGATTTCAACGAGCCGGTCGGGTGATACACCGAGCCAATACAGCGCATGTATCTTGACCCAGCCGTAGACGATCTCCAGAGGATGTCGCCTTTCGAAACGCCGTGATGATGTGACAAGGGGCGGATCCTTGATGCAGCAAGTCCGTCCAAACCGCTCGAGGCGGCGCACAAAGTCTAGATCCTCCATCAGCGGCATCGGGCGAAATCCGCCGAGAGCCTCGTAGACCGAACGACGGACGAAGATTCCCGAGTCGCCGTAATAGAACCCAAGCAACCGGATCCACGCGTAGAACCCGGTAAGCCATCGGCTGAAGCTCGTGTCG
>DASQCY010000109.1:0-2498 GCA_035634495.1 Allostellaceae bacterium | reverse complement strand
GTCGAGGTCGGAAAGATTGCTGACGTCCGCGCGAACGGCGAGACTTCCGGCTCCAAGGGTCTCCTTAGCCGCCTGCAGCGTCCCCTCGTTCAAGCCGCAGATGGCGACGCGCGCGCCCTCTCTGTCAAATTCCTGCGCCGCGGCCAGCCCGATCCCACTGTTGCCACCGGTGATAAGGATATTCTTGTTCGCTAGTCTACCCATTGTCGTCACTCCTTTAGATTAACCATGCCCGTGCCGGTCTACGCCCAATTCCGTGCCCGCGATGTGCTCGCGTCGTCGGATGGGAGAAACACGACAGCTTTCGCGATTTCATCGGGTCGCCTGTGGACCTGACATCATTTCTGTCCGGTGCCTTGACATACGAGTATATACGCCCACATAAGTGCATATACACGTTTGTCAAGAAGGAGGATTTTGATGTCCGTCGATACCCTGCCGAGCTCCGAGGAGTGCAATTGCTTTGCCGTCCGCGCAGCGGCCAGGCACGTCACGCAATCTTACGATCAGTTCCTGGCGCCCACCGGCCTGCGCACGACCCAATTCACCATTCTCGCGAAGCTCAGGCGGAAGGGGCCGTTGACGATCAACGCGCTAGCCGAGGCCATGGTGATGGATCGCACCACCCTGGGCCGGAATATTCTGCCGTTGGAGCGGGACGGACTGATCAGGGTCGAACCGGCCGCATCGGACCGCCGCGCCAAAGACCTTCACCTGACCAAAGCGGGCGAGAAACGCTTCCTTGCGGCGCTAAAGAGATGGTCCGCAGCACAAGCGCGATTTGACACCGTCTTTGGAGCCAAGCGCGGTGCGGACCTACGCGCATTGCTGCGAGCGGTCGTGGCGAGCGAATTTGCGCCTGCTGACCACGGCGGCGCTCTGGCCAACAACGGGTAGGGTGTAGCCTAGCTTTTGAAAGGACATGCAAATGCCGGTCGCCAAGATCCACGTCCTCGAAGGACAATACGACAAGACTCGTCTCGGCAAGGTGTCGACGGCGGTTCAAAATGGACTGATGAGCGCGCTGGGCATTCCTCCGGACGACTTCTTCCAGATCATTCACATCCTGCCGCGAAGCCAATTCCTGCACACGCCGTCGTTCCTGGGCCTCAAGTATTCGGATGACCTGATTATCTTGGAGGTCACTTTCATCTCCGGCCGTCCCAAAGAGAAGCGACTGGGATTGTTGAAGGCCTTGAACGACGGCGTAGTCGCGGCTGCCGGAATCTCTCCGGATGATCTGATGACGACGCTCTACGAGGTCCCCGGCGAGAACATCTCTTTCGGCCGAGGGCTCGCTCAGCGAGCCCATATCTCGGACACCAATCCAAGGGCCGCGGACGCGGCCACGACAAGGAGAACCTGAGATGGAAACCCATGGATCAGCCGTCTGGCAGGGCGGCATCAAGGACGGCAAAGGCGCGATCTCGACCAAGAGCGGCGCGCTCAAGGACTATCCCTATGGTTTCAGCAGCCGCTTCGAGGGCAAACCCGGCACCAATCCCGAGGAACTCATCGGGGCGGCACACGCCGGATGCTTCGCCATGGCTCTGTCGCTCATTCTCGGCGAGGCCAAGCTCACCGCCGAGCACATAGAGACCACGGCCGAAGTCTCGCTCGATAAGGTGGCCGACGGCTACGCCATCACCGCCGTCCGTCTGACCTTGAAAGCCAAGGTGCCCGGCGCGAACCAGACCAAATTCGAGGAGCTTGCGGCCAAGGCCAAGGCCGGCTGTCCCGTTTCCAAGCTGCTCAATGCCAAGATCACCCTGGACGCAACGCTGGTCAATTGATCAGCGGCGACCTTCGACCGCGGAGCGTCCCATGATGTCGTCTCGTCTCGCAGCCGCGCTTGCTCGTCGGCGTGTGCACTACGGATGGATGATTGCGGGTGTCACTTTTCTGACCATGCTGGTGACCGCGGGCGCAGTGGGCGCTCCCGGCGTGCTGATCCTGCCGCTGCAAAAGGAATTCGGGTGGCAGAACGCCGAAATCTCCTCGGCGCTCGGCATCCGCTTTCTGCTGTTCGGGCTGATGGCCCCGTTCGCCGCCGCGTTGATCAATCGATTCGGCATGCGGCGGATCGCGCTCTCGGCGCTCCTGCTCATCGCCGCCGGACTGTTGCTATCGCTCGCGATGACGCGGGTGTGGCAGCTGGTGTTGTTGTGGGGCGTGGTCATCGGGCTCGGCACGGGACTGACCGCGCTCGTCTTGGGCGTCACCGTTGCGACGCGATGGTTCTCGACGCGACGCGGTCTCGTGACCGGCCTTCTGACCGCGAGCTCAGCGACCGGCCAGCTCCTGTTCTTGCCGCTCCTCGCCAGCGTATCCGAACGACTGGGTTGGCGCCCCGCCGTGGCGATGGTTTGCGGTGCGCTCGCGCTGACTGCTTTTGCCGTGCTTGCCTTCATGCGTGACCGGCCCGCCGATGTCGGTCAGCAGCCGTTCGGTCAGGCAGCCGGCGATGATGCGGCGAACGTTGCGGCAACCATCCCGGC
>DASQCY010000108.1:0-3488 GCA_035634495.1 Allostellaceae bacterium | reverse complement strand
TCGGCCTTCCACGACGGCACCAAGATGAATGCCGCCGACCTCCTTTACGCCTACATGTTCGCTTGGCGCTGGAGCGGCCCGGGCGAGGCCTACGATCCCGCCGTCGCCGCCGCGGCCCTGCCATTGCGCCGGGCGCTCGTGGGTGTGCGCCTAGCCGGTTCGGACACGACATCCAAATCCTTTCGCGTCGGCGACTTCAATGTTTCGCGCGAGCTGTTCATCGTCGACGTCTACCTGGCGGTCCCGCCCGAGGACCCGGAGCAGGACGCCGCCGTGGCACCACCGTGGGGCACCTTGCCCTGGCACGTGCTGGCGCTAATGGAAGAGGCGGTCATGCGGGACTGGGCCGCCTTTTCCGCAGACGAGGCGCGGCGCCGCGGCGTCGAGTGGCTCGATCTCGCTCGCTCCCCGACGCTGAATGCTAGGCTGCTCGGCCTGGTCGAGGAGTTCGCGGCCACCGGCTGGCGCCCTGACACATTGCGCGATCTCGTCGGTGTCGAGGAGGCGCGTGGCCGCTGGATCGCCCTCGCCGCCTTCTTCAAAGAGCACGGCCATTTCCTGGTCACCAATGGTCCCTACCGGCTCAAGAGCTGGTCGACGGACCACGCGTCGCTCGAGGCCTTTCGCGACATGAGCTATCCGTTGGGTGTCGGATCCTTTGACGCCTACGCAATCCCCCGCCGGGGCTACGTCACCGGCATCGCCCGTGACGGCGGCCGGCTCGAGCTCGCCGCCGATGTCGAAACGCTGGTCAAGTTCGGCCGCAGCTACCGCCTCGAGCGCCAGCCGATGCAATCGCTGGCGCCCGATTTGCTGAAGCGCGCCGAATGCCGGTATGTAATCTTCGATGGCGATGGGCAGGTCGTTCTCGCCGGCGTCGCGCGACCTAGTGAGGACCGGAATTTTGCGATCGATATCGGCGGCAAGCTGGCAGACGGCCGCTATACGCTTGCAGCCGAGATCGCGGTCAACGCCAACGCGATGAACGCGGAAATCCGCCGCTTTGAATTCGCCGTGCCTTAACGCTGTACCAGCGTCCGATCTACGACGGCGAGGAGATTTGCACGTTCGTCAGCGCAGTTTACCCCCAAGCGCCACCAATCGTCGCCATGCCGCAAGTCGGCAAATCGGTGAAGATGCAGAAAGTCCGGCCTCCGAAATGAATCGTGGATCTCGGGCTGGGCCGACGCCGAGGTCAACGCGCGCGTCACCGATCTTTCCGATACGGGCCGGCGGCGGCTCCTCTTACCTCGACTTACACCGTTGCTTGACCTGCCGCAGCAGGCGCCGGGGCGCCATAGAGGTCGCGAGCGCGTTTTTCGAAAGCGCCGACCATGCGACGCACCGCCTCGCTGAATAGCACTTCGATCACCTTCTGCATTACGCGGGACTTGAATTCGAAATCGACATAGAAATCGATCCGACAACCCCCCTTCACCCTCTCGAACACCCAGTGGTTGTTGAGGCGGCGGAACGGTCCCTCGGCGTAAGTCACGTCGATGCGCCGCGGCCCATCGAGCGCTACGCGCGAGGTAAAGCGCTCGCGAAAGATGCGGAAGCCGATGATCAGGTCAGCGACGATCAGATCGGCTCGGCGTTCCTTGATGCGCGCCGCGAGACACCAGGGCAGAAACTCCGGATAGCGCTCGATATCGGCGACGAGCGCAAAGAGCTGCTCCGGCGTGTAGGCCAGCACACGCTGCTCGGCATGCGTCGGCATTGGGGGCCTCAGCCGACGGTGGCGAGCTTGGCGGCGCGCGCCGCGCGCAACCGCGCGAAATCCTCCCCGGCATGGTATGAGGAGCGGGTCAAAGGCGAGGCCGAGACCAGCAGAAAACCCTTGCCGAGGGCGAAGCTCCGATAGCTGCGGAACTCTTCCGGTGTGACAAAGCGCGCGATCGCATGATGTTTTATTGTCGGTTGTAGATATTGGCCTATCGTTAAAAAATCGACGTCGGCGGCTCGCAGATCGTCCATCACCTGCAATACCTCGGTCTTGTCTTCGCCGAGGCCGACCATGATCCCGGATTTGGTAAACATTGTCGGATCGAGCCGCTTAACCTGGTCGAGCACCCTCAACGAGTGAAAATAGCGTGCACCCGGGCGGACCTCGGCATAGAGGCGCGGAACCGTTTCGAGATTGTGGTTGAAGACGTCGGGCTTGGCGTCGACGACGGTTTCGAGGGCGCTTTCCTTGTGCAGAAAGTCGGGGGTCAGCACCTCGATCGTCGTGCCGGGTGCGGCGGAGCGGATCGCGATAATCGTGCGCGCGAAATGCGCGGCGCCACCATCGCCCAGATCGTCCCTGTCCACAGAGGTGACGACCACGTGGGAGAGCCCGAGCGCCGCAACCGCCTCGGCGACACGCCTCGGCTCGTGCGGGTCGAGAAGATCCGGCCGGCCGGTCGCGACATTACAGAACGTGCAGGCGCGAGTGCAGACGCGGCCGAGGATCATGACCGTCGCATGCTTCTGCTTCCAGCATTCGCCGATATTCGGGCAACCCGCCTCTTCGCACACGGTGTTGAGGGCGTGCTCGCGCATTAGCCGGCGCGTCGCCTGGTATTCGGGGGAACCCGGCGCCTTGACGCGCAGCCAATCGGGTTTGCGCGGGATCGGGTTGTCGGGACGGCGGGCCTTTTCGGGATGGCGCGGTGGCGGTGGGGCCGTGATCCCGCTCGGAAGACTCATCGGCTAGAAGTGGATGGCCCGCCCGAATGCGTCAAGCACGGCCTCGTGCATCGTCTCCGAGAGGGTCGGGTGCGGAAATATCGTGCGGATCAGCTCCGACTCGGTCGTCTCCAGGGTCTTGGCGATCGTGTAGCCCTGGATCAGCTCGGTAACCTCGGCGCCGACCATATGCGCACCCAAGAGCTCCCCGGTTTTGCCGTCGAAGACCGTCTTGATCATCCCCTCGGGCTCGCCGAGCGCGATCGCCTTGCCGTTGCCGATAAACGGAAAATGGCCGATTTTGACCTCGTAGCCGGCCTCCCTGGCGTTTTTCTCGGTTAGCCCGACGCTGGCGACCTGCGGTCGACAATATGTGCAGGCCGGGATGTTGTGGAGATCGAGCGGACGCACGTCGTTGACCCCGGCGATGCGTTCGGTGCAGATCACTCCTTCGTGGCTTGCCTTGTGCGCGAGCCAGGGCGGACCGACGAGATCACCGATCGCGTAGATCCCTGGCTCGCCGGTGCGCAGCCATTCATCAACGACGACGTGCGTTCGCTCCACCGTGACGCCGGTGTTTTCGAGGCCGATATCCTCAACATTACCGACGATTCCAACGGCGAGGATCACGCGCTCGACGGTTACTGCGGCCCCCTGCCCTTCTGACTCGATGCGCGCGGTGACGTCCTCGCCGTTGCGCTCCAGTCCCGCGACCTTGGCACCGGTATGGATCTTGATCCCTTGTTTTTCGAATGACTTGCGGACGAAATCCGAGACCTCGGCGTCCTCGACGGGCAATATTCGATCGAGCAGCTCCA
>DASQCY010000107.1:0-2074 GCA_035634495.1 Allostellaceae bacterium | reverse complement strand
CCGGCCGATGGCTGGGACAGCGGCAGCGATGGTGGGCTTAGAAGTGCCGGGTTGTAGGCACCGCTGCTGCCGCGTCGGGTGACGCGGGTGCGCTCCCCGCGCTTGGGCGCCTGCTCCTGCTCTTCCCCGCGGGCGGCGCGTCTCGGGCAGTCCATGCCCTGCATGATGATCGGCGTTCCATAGCAGTTCGTGGTCACCGTCGCGGTACGCTCGGCATTATGTTTCGCTGTACGCTCGGCGCTGTGTTTCTTGGGGCGCGCCGACGCGGTTGTCGCCGCCGCAAGGACAACAACGGCCACGGCGAGGGTCACCATTCTGAATAGCGGCACGCTCATGCTCATACAGATAAGCAGTTCCTAGGGGCGCCCGCTACTGGCAGGGTCCGGGGGACACGCCTTTTTTATTGCGCTCGTTGGTCTCGTCCCGATCGGGCGTATCTACGACAGGCCGATCTGGCGCACCACCTTGAGCAGGCGATCCGTGTCGGCTTCCAGGAAGCGCGCGAATTCCGGTCCATCGAGGTAGGAGACCTGGCTTCCGGCCTTCTCGAAGCGCTCGATCACGGCCTGGTCCTGCATGAAGGGGCGGATCGCGTCGCGCAGAATGCGCGTCACCTGCGCGGGCGTCTTCGCCGGCGCAAACACGCCCGTCCAAAGGATATAGATCACGTCCGGATATCCCGCCTCCTGCAGCGTCGGCGCGTGCGGAAAATTCGGCAGCCGTTCGGTGCCCCATTGCGCCAGGATGCGGACGTTTCCGGCATCGATCTGGCCCTTCGCGGTCGACGCGAGCGTGGGCACCACCGGGACCTGGCCCGACAACAGCGCGTTGAACGAAGGACCGCCGCCCTGATACGGCACGTGCACCATCTTGAGCTGCGCGGCATTGAGAAACATTTCCATCGCCAGGTGCACGGTGCCCAGATGCCCGGACGTGCCATAGGGTATCTGGCCGGGCTTCGCCTTGACCTCCGCGATGAAGTCTTCCAACGAGTTCCACGGCGATGAGTTCTTCACTGCCAGGATCGGCGGATCGGCAAACATGCGCGCGAGCGGCACGAACTGGTCCATCTCGTAGGGAACGGGCTTGCCCGCCAGCCGGTTGCCTTCGGGAATGACGGCAAGCGAAGGCAGCGCGGTCATGATCGTGTAGCCGTCGGGCTCGGCGCGTGCGACGTAAGCGTGCCCGATCCCGCCTCCCGCTCCGCCCTTGTTCTCGACGACGACCCTCTGTCCCAACGTGTCGGCGAGATGGGCGGCGAGCGGGCGGGCGGCGTAGTCGGCGACGCCGCCCGGCGGAAACGGCACCACGAGCGTGATCGTGCGCGATGGATAGGTTTGCGCGTGCGCGATTATGGGCGCGGTCGCCGCCGCGCCGGCGAAGAGCGTAATGAACTCGCGGCGCCTCATGTGCTCCCCTTGGTTTGAGGGATCACATGCTATCACATCGCTAAGGAGAATGCCGCGTTGTCGTGGAGGCGATGCGTTAATTTCGTCGCCGTTTCATCGACTACCGTAGCGCGTCCGCCTCCCGACGCTCACGCTCCGCGCCCTGACGCTTTGCCTCGAGACATCCTTCCGGCATGCGGTATACCTCGGTCGGAGGTTCCGCCTTCCGATACGCCGCCTTCCGGCGCTGATACTCGAGCTCCTCCCGATCCGCCTCGTAACACTCCAGGAGCTTGCGTCGCTCCAGGTCCTGAAGCCCCGCGGCTTGTTGCGGAGGGATTTCGTTGAACCGGACCGGCACGGTGATGCGGAACGTCCCATCGCGAAGGCCGACATGATCCGGCGCTGGAAATGGCTGTGATTGCTGCAGGAGGAGGAGCGCCGCACTGCCGAGTTCACGGTCAACGGTCAGGATGCGGGTTCCCGGCAGCACCCACCCGGCGCGGTTGATGTTCAAGTCGAAGTACACAACGCCGATTTTGCCCCGGGTTCTAACGCCGGGCAGATAGCGCTTATTGTGTTGAATGTCCGCGGCGATTTGGTTCTTCCACTCGACCAGCGAAGAAAAATCGTTTGCCGGCGCATCACGCGCGACCGCAAATTCAGCGCCCGGGGACACCAGAGCC
>DASQCY010000106.1:0-15117 GCA_035634495.1 Allostellaceae bacterium | reverse complement strand
GATCCTGACCCATCCCAACGCGGTGATCGGTCTCGGCGACGGCGGCGCGCATGTTCAGTTCCACGGCGGCTACGGCTACCTCACCAAGCTCCTCGGCGAATGGGTGCGCGAGAAGCAGGTGATGAGTTTGGAGCAGGCGGTACGGCGGCTGACCTTTGACTCGGCCTCGGTCTTCGGGCTTTATGACCGCGGGCTGCTGCGTCCCGGCATGGCCGCCGATGTCGTAATCTTCGATCCGGCCACCGTAAAGTGCGGCCACGAGGTCGTAGTCCGCGACTTCCCGAAGGGCGCCTGGCGCATCAAGGAGCCGGCCGAAGGCATCTTCGCCACCGTCGTCAACGGTGAAGTGCTGTACGACCAAGGCAAGCACACCGGCGCGCTGCCCGGTCATGTGTTGCGCAACACCTACTACCACGCTAACCACGGGTGAGATCATGAGGGCGGAGGGATTTTCCCTCCGCCTTCCCAAGAACGATCAGGACAGGAGGTAGAGAATGGCTGAAATTCTGGGATTGGGCTGCACCCATCGGCCGGTCATGCTGCGCCGGAACGAGGACTGGACCGGCATGATGCGGACCTCGCTCGACGACCCCGATATGCCGGCGGAGATGAAGGATCCGGCGCGCTGGCCGGCTCAGCTGCGCGAGGAGCTCGGCAACGATTTCGGTGCCGCGGCAGCGGGGCGGGCGCGCGAGGTGTATCGCCGGCACTTTGCCGAGGCGCGGCAGGCACTCGACGACTTCAAGCCCGATGTGATCGTCATGTTCGGCGACGACCAGTACGAGAATTTCAAGGAGGACGTCGTTCCGCCGTTTGCCGTGCTTGCCTATGACGAGCACAAGATCGAGCCATGGAAGAACCGGGCCTGGAACCCCTGGGGCGAACCTAATGACGCGCGCTTCAGCGTCGCCGGCCACCGCGCGGCCGGCAAATACCTGGCATCGGGTCTGCTCGAGCACGGCATCGACGCCGCCTATGCCTACCAGCCGCTACATCATCCGCTGGGCCACGCCTTTGCCTACACGCTGTTGCTGCTCGACGACGAACGGCGTGGGTTCGACTACTCAGTTGTGCCGTTCTCGGTGAACTGCTACGGCCGGCGCGTCAATGCAGCGCGCGGGCTGCGTCTGCCGTTGGCGATGCGTGACAAGATCCGCGAGCTCGATCCGCCTTCGCCGAGCCCCGCACGCTGCATGGCGGTGGGTGCGGCCACTGCGCGGGTCATGGCGAAGAGCCCATGGCGTACAGCGATCATGGCCTCGTCGAGCTGGTCGCACTCGTTTCTGACCGAAAAGAACTACCAGCTGTGGCCCGACGTCGCGGCGGATCGCCGCCTGTACGACGCGCTGGAAAAGGGCGACTACGCGACCTGGCACCGCTACACGACCGACGAGATCGAGGACAGCGGCCAGCACGAGGTGTTGAACTGGTTCTGCCTCTTAGGCGCGATGGAGGAGCTCGGCCGCAAACCCGACCGCTCCACCTTCATCGAGACCTGGGCCTTCGTCTCGCCGGTCGTCTTCGCCTACTACACGCCTTGAGCCAGCCCCCACCCCTCCCTCCCCCGCGGTCGGGGGAGGGTTAGGGTGGGGGCGGGACCTCGGCGAGCAGGCGGCCAAAGCCGGGAATGCGGTCTCCGGCGTCGAACGCGCGCAGCATCGCCCAGAACGAGGCCTGATTGGTGGTCACGACTGGCTTGCCGAATTCCCGCTCCCATTGAGCGATCGAACTCATCGTCGGGAAGTTGCCGCCGGGCACGACAAAGACCTCGATCTCGGGCCGGTCGATCCGCGCGAAGGCGTCGCGCGCGTTCTCCGGGCCGAGCTGCCCAATCGCATAGGAATCCGTCGCGCCAAACCCTTCGAGGGCGACGGTCTCGAGCCCGTGCTTCGCCGCAAAATAGCGGCCGGCACGCTGATTGACCTCTTCCGAATAGGGCGAGACGATTGCGATGTGCCGCGCCCCCACCGCGCGCACGGCGCGGCCGACCGCCTGCGCCGAGGTAATCGCCGGAACGCCTGCGCCAGCACTCATTCGCCGGGTCACGACCTCGTCGTAGTCGTCGGCGAACAGGCTCGCCGAAGTTTGCGCCAAGATCACGAGCTCGACCTTGGCGCTGCCGAGCAGACGCGACTGGTAGTCGATGTCCTCGTCCCGGCTCGGTGAAAAGGTTCGGCCGGGGGTGCTCGTCATCAGCCGCCCGATATGCGCCTGGTAAGTCGCCGGTAATAGCCGGCACTCGATCTCGACGGTCGTGTTGGTCGAAGGGATCAGGACGCCGAAATGGCGGGTCATGCTTGGCGCCTTTCCGTTGAATGCGATCAGCGATCCTATCGACCATGGATCGATCCTGTCGACCCCAGTGCGCGGCATAATATTAGCGGCCGACTCGCCCCCGCGAAGGGCGAAATACAACGAAAATCGCGATTTCGCACCCGGACAGACCGGTTTGGCGTGAAAAATAAGGTATTGGATCAGCGGGTTAGAGGCGAAATTCGTTACCCGGCGGATCAACGGAATTTTCTCGCCGATCAACGAATTTCGGAGCGGTAACAATCGGATAACAACGGAAAATCACCATCGTATGATTATCGCAATACCGGCCCGGCTTGTGCGGCGCGTCAGGCAAAAACCGGGGTTGCGGGACCTTCAATCAGCTGTACGAGGATCGCTCGTGCTCTCTTCGTAGTCGAGCTAAGTCTCTTTGGCGAGTTCCTCGGTTGCCGCGATCACCCCGCCATCGACCAGCATCGCGGGCATTGGACGTTTGGCCTTGACGCCCAACTCGCGCATCCGAGCCCCGATCGACAGAACATTGCCTCGTCCGGTGGAGAGCCGCTTCACCGCGTCGTTATGCGTATTCAATACCGCGGTGATCTTCTCTGCGACGCCGTTAAAATCGCCGAGGCTGAGGCTCACCTTGTCGCATAGCTCGCCGGCCAAGCGGGCGATTTGCTGTGCATTCTGCCCTTGCAACTCGTAGCGCCAGATCGAAGCAACCGTGCGCATCGTCATCAATAGGGTCGAAGGGCCGACCAATACCACCCGGCGATCCCACGCATAGGTGAAGAGCTCGCCTTCGCGCGCGAGAGCGGCGGCGAGCGCCCCCTCGATCGGCACGAACATCAGCGCGCAATCATGCGCCATTAGCTTCCCGTTGTCCTGGTACCGCTTGCCGGCCAGATCGTCGATGTGCGCCTTGACATCGCGCACGAACCGATCGCCGGCGGCGAGCCGGTCCGCCTCCTCCTGGGCGGCGATCAAACGTTCGTAACCGGCGAGCGGAACCTTTGCGTCGATGATCATCGTCCGCTGCTCGGGCAGCATGATGATGATGTCCGGCTTCTGGGTCCTGCCGGCATCGCTCTTCAACCCCAGCCCGCGTCCCTGTGAAATGTATTCCCGGCCCTCCATCAGGCCCGCCGCCTCGAGGATGCGTTCGAGGGCGATTTCCCCCCATCGGCCGAGCAATTGCGAATCGCCGCGCAACGCCCTGGCGAGGCCATCAGCCTGGGTACCGATGGCGTGGCTCGTTTCGACGATCAGCTTGATCTGCTCCTTGAGGGAAAGGACCTCACGCGCCTCGCTCTCGTAAGTGCTTTCGATCTTGTTCTGAAAATCCTGAATGCGCTGACGTAGTGGATCGAGGACGGCCGCTAGCGCCTTGTGCGAGCTCTCCGACAGCTCCGACGCATTCACCTTGAGAATCCGGTTCGCGATATTCTCGAACTCGGTCGTCAGCTGCTTTTGCATGTCGGCGAGCTGCGCGGCCTGAGCGGCGATCCTCTCGGACAGAGCTTTCTCTCGCTCCGTCAACCGCGCCACTTCCGCCGCCGCCGCCTTCGCCTCCGTCGCCGCCGCCTTGTGCTCGGCTTCCAGCTGATCGGCGCGGCCACGGAGCGCGCGGCTTTCCTCGGTGAGGCGCGCTACTTCTATTTCCCGTGTCATCAAGGCAGCCGCATCGCTGCTTCGGGTCGCTGGCCACATGTGACGCCCGAGCGCGACGCCGGTAAGCGCGGCCGCCGCGGCGAGCAGCGCCGCGACACCGAAGAGGACGCCTATATCCATTTCAGCAGTGGCCTGATGTTCCTATTATGTTCGTACCGTACAAACACGGCGCGGCAAAGCGAAAACCGCCAAGCCTTAACTTTCGGTTTAGAGCGATTGGCGGGCGACGAGCAAATCAGCCGGGCCAGGCGGCTCCCCAGCGGTCGGCGTGGGCCACTTCGGCGAGCGGGCGGCGGGTCAAAGGGCCGAATCTGTCGAGCGGCCAGCCGATCGGCATCAGCGCAAACGTTGCAATATCCTCGGGGATGCCGAGCACTTCCTTGACCTCGGCTTCGCAGCGGATGTGGTTGGTGGTGATGACCGTGCCGAGGCCGAGAGCACGACAGGCGAGGATGACGTTCTGCACGGCCGGGTAGATGCTGGCGCCGCGGATGCGGTCGGCGTAGGCGACCTCGTCCTCCCAGCGGACGGCGATATCGGGGGGCAATGCCTCTGGCGGCGGCAGGGCAGGGCGGCGCCCGCTGGGGAGGAGGAGCACCGGCGCTTCGCCCATATGCTGCCAGAGATGTGCACCGGCGCCCATCATGCGAGCGAACTGCTGCTCCGTCAGGTGAGGAGGGCGACCGCGCGCGGCATACATCGCCTCGGCGATGCCGGAGGCCTTGCGATAGATCGCGCCGAGCTTCTGCCGCTGCTCCGGGTCGCGCACGACGACGAATGCCCAGTTTTGGGCGTTGCCGCCGGAGGGAGCGCGAATCGCCGCATCGAGGATTTTGGTGATCAGCTCCTCGGGCACCGGATCCGGTTTGAGACGGCGCAGCGATCGTGCCGAATAGATCGCCTCGAACAGGCCGATTTCCGGCATCGTCGCTGCCACCTCAGCTCAGATCGATCGCGTAGCGTTTGAGCAGCTCGAGCGGGACCACCTCGAGGGTCGCTTCATGCGTCGCCGTCAGTCTGACCTTTGGCGCTTTACCGGACTCGAACGCCTCTTTCCAGCGCTCGGCGCACAGGCACCAGCAATCGCCCGGCTTGAGACCGGGAAAGCCGAAGGCCGGCACCGGCGTCGACAGATCGTTGCCGGCCTCTTTCGAAAACGCCAGAAACGCGGCATCGACCTTGGTGCACACCGTGTGCACCCCGAAATCCTCGGGTCCGGTGTTGCAGCTGCCGTCGCGATAAAATCCGGTCATCGGCTTCGTGCAGCATTCGGCGAGCGGCTCGCCGAGAACATTGCGTGGATCGGTCATCGTAAAGCTCCTTTGAGGGATTGATTTCACGCCGGGCGGCGCTCGGCGCGATCGGCCAGCCGGGCTTCGATCGCGTCCCAGATCTTTGGCGCGATCTCCACACCGTCGAGACGTGCGATCTCCTGGATGCCAGTCGGCGAGGTGACGTTGATCTCGGTCAGCCAGTCGCCGATCACGTCGATGCCGACAAAAACGAGCCCTTGAGCGCGCAACGTCGGTCCAATCGCGGCGCAGATCTCGCGGTCGCGGCCGCGCAGTTCGGTCCGCTCCGGGCGGGCTCCGACATGCAGGTTGGCGCGCGCCTCGCCCTCCGGGGGCACGCGCATGACCGCACCCATCGGCTCGCCTTCGACGAGGATGATCCGCTTGTCGCCCTGTCGGACCTCGGGCACGTAGCGCTGCACCATCACCGGCTCGCGCTGGATCTGCTCGTACATCTCCAGCAACGCGGTCAGGTTCTCGTCGCCAGGCCGCAGCCTAAACACCCCGGCCCCGCCATTACCGAAGAGAGGCTTCAGAATGATGTCGCCGTGCTCCTTCCAGAAGGCGCGGATCTCGCCGCGATCACGGGTGAGTAGTGTCGGCGGCATCAGCTCTTTGAAGCGCAGCACGAAGAGCTTTTCGGGGGCGTTGCGCACCGCGGCCGGGTCGTTGACGACGAGGGGCCCGTCTTGCGGCAACAGCTCGAGCAGATGGGTTGCCGTGATATAGGCCATGTCGAAGGGCGGGTCCTGGCGCATCAGGATCACGTCGAGCCCGGCGAGATCGAGCTCTTCATAGGCGCCAAAGCGATGGTGGTTGCCGTGACGGCGGGCGACCTCGAGAGGCCGGCCGCGGGCATGGAGCCGCCCGTCGCGAAGGGTCAGCGCGTCGGGCAGATAGTGGAACAGGGCATGGCCGCGCGCCTGCGCCTCGAGGGCGAGCGCAAAGGTCGAATCCGCGTCTATGTTGATCGTGTCGATCGGATCCATCTGGATCGCGACGGCAAGAGCCATGCCGGCCTCCGATTTCATTAATCGACTGATATATCACGCCGCGTATCGCGGAATCATAGTCCTGCAACCGCGACTGTGCACGACCACCTCTTAACCACGTTGTGCGGCACTTTCTCTGTCTCTCCCGGTGCCGCGAGCGGTCGGGCCGAGGCAACGCGGCGGCTGGACGAATGCCGTCGGTCTTAAATAACCGGCCCCAGGGCCGCCAGCCGCGCGCCACAATTCGTTAACAAAATGTTGAAGCTGCCATTTTAGGCCCCGACGCTTTCGCTTTTGGAACGTTTAAAATTGAAGATGTCTCACAATAAAACTAGCATCCGATAATAATACTCAGTCGGTGGGCGAGCAACGCATTGGGGGTCATCCCTCTCCGCCCAACTGAGCCGGGAAAACGGCACGCCATGGATAAAATGCAGTTGGTGTTGACATTGCCATTTTACCCTGTTTAGCTTGGGCCGTTCCTCCCTGTCCTACCCGGATGCGTCGGCAACAATCCGGGACGACACCGATCTGCTTCCCCCCAGCCCATCCAATACCATTGGAATGGCCGCGCGATCGTGTTTCCCCGGCGAGGGGAAGCCCGCAATAAGGAGACTATGCCGAATGCACATGCGCCGAACGATGGGTATTTCCCTCGCATTTTTGGTGATCTCCGCGAGTGCGATGGCCAAAGCGCCGGAGAAGTCCGCGTCCCACCCTCCCGGCCAATCGCATGGCGACAAACCGCAAAAGGCGGAACATCGGACTGGTAATCGGCTACTTGTTTGTAGCAGAGGCGGGCACAGTCGACCGCCTGCGCGATATGCCACCCACCACGCTGCGCGGCCGCGGTATCGGCATGCCGTCTCGCCTTCAGTCGCCGATGACAGTGGCGGTCGGCCTGACGCCTATTTGGCTCCGGCGCAAGAGGTCGGAGCCACAGAGATCGGCAAAGCGGCTTGGTATAACTTCGTCGGCCGCCCTACCTCGACCGGTGAGCGCCTGGACACGGTCACCGCTACCGCCGCGCATCGCACACTGCCGCTGTCTTCTTATGCCAAGGTGACAAATCTCGACAGTGGCCGTTCGGTGATCGTCAGGATCAACGATCGCGGCCCTTGGACCCGGCGATTTATTATTGACCTGTCGCCGCGCGCCGCCGATGTGCTCGACATGAAGCGGGCCGGCGTGGCGTCTGTCATGGTGGAACCGATTACAGCCGAGACTGTAGGCGCAAAACCAACGCTGGCAACCTTCCGGAGCTCGAGCGCGCCGGTGACGCAATAGACTCGCGGGAGATCTGACCCGCGCCGCTATGCGATCGGGTCTCGCCTGAAGTATTCGAGGTCCTCTGGACGCGCCTTCCAGTTCGGGTTGCTAAGCCACTCCTTGGTGCGGCCGGACATTTCTGCACCGTAGCGAACGCGGAACAGCAGGGTACGCTGGGGCCCGTTGGCGTATTCGTGCAACTCGCCCCGCGGATGGACGACGAAGGTTCCGGGTGCGATAGCAATCGTCTCGTTCGGGGTGCGCATCGTTCCGCCGCCCTCGAAGCAGAAATAGATCTCTGTGGCGTCGGGATGGCAGTGATAAGGGCTCGTCTGGCCCGGCTCCCAGCAGGCGATCGCGACATCCCCTTCGCCGGTCCTGCCGAGCACCTTCTCCATATGCTTCTTAGGATCAAAGGCCTGCTCGGTCTTGAGGTTGAAAGCATACATTTGCGCCTCCGGGGGCTGCGTTCTAGCCTTATGTTATCCATTATGGGAGGAAGAGATGACGCAGGCGAGCCGGTTTCGAGATCTGCTGAACCAGCACAGGATGATCGTTGCGCCCGGTGCTTACGACTGCATCACCGCCAAGCTAATCGAGCAGGCCGGGTTCACCGCCGTCTATATGACCGGTGCCGGTACAGCGGCGAGCTTGGGGTACCCCGATTTCGGCCTCGTCACGATGTCGGAAATGGTGGCCAATGCCGGGCGTCTGGTCGCTGCGGTCGGAGTGCCGGTGATCGCCGATGCCGATACCGGCTACGGCAATGAGCTCAACGTGTTTCGCACCGTGCGTGAGTTCGAGAGCCGCGGCGTCGCGGGGATCCACATCGAGGATCAGGAATTCCCGAAGAAATGCGGTCATCTCGAAGGGAAACAGGTCATCCCTCGCGAGGATTATCTGGCAAAGATCCGGGCCGCTATAGCGGCCCGCCGCGACGGGAATTTCATGATTATCGCGCGCACTGATGCGCGCGCCGTCGCCGGTTTCGACGAGGCAATCGCCCGCGCCAACGCGGCCCTCGCGTCCGGCGCCGACATGGCATTCGTCGAGGCGCCGCAGACCAAGGAAGAAGTCGGAGCTGTGCCGCGGCTCGTCAATGGACCGTGTTTGCTCAACGTCGTGCGCGGCGGCAAAACGCCCGACATCGACCTGCGGCACGCTGAGGCGCTCGGCTACAAGCTCGCGATCGTGCCGGGCCTCTTGATCAAGGGGGTTGTCGGTATCTGCGACAAGATGCTGTCCGAGCTGAGGGCGACCCATCGTCATCCCCCGCCGATCAAGGAGATAACGGTGCCGGAGATGTTCCGCCGTTTTGGCGCCGACGAATGGGACGCGCTGCGCGAGCGTTTCCGCGATCCTTTGCGCAACGCGGCCGAATAGCTCGTCGATGCGGCTGCGATCGAGCCTCGCTCGTCACCCCGGCCCTCTCCCCGCAATGCAGGGTAAGCAGGGTCTCGCCGATCGCGTCCTCTATCGCGACGGGCTAATCCTGGTCGTCGACAAGCCGGCGGGGATCGCGGTCCATCCCGGTCCAGGCGGCGGGCCGGATCTCGAAAGCGTCTTCGATGCGCTGCGGTTCGGACTGCCACATCCGCCGGCGCTCGCTCATCGCCTCGACCGCGACACCAGCGGCTGTCTAGTGCTCGGACGGCACCCGAAGGCGCTGCGGCGGCTCGGCGCGCTTTTTTCCGGCGGGCTCGTCGAGAAGGTCTATTGGGCGGTGGTCGAAGGCCGGCCGCCTGAAGCACAAGGCCGAGTCGAGACCGGCCTAAGGAAACTCACCCGCGGCACCGGCTGGCGCATCGTCGTCGATCCCGGCGGGCAGTGGGCAGTGACCGATTACCGGCTCCTCGGCGCCGACCGCGGGCGTGCTTGGCTCGAGTTGCGGCCGCGCACCGGCCGAACCCATCAGCTTCGTGTCCATTGCGCCGTGCTCGGCTGCCCGGTGGTCGGCGATCCCGTGTATGGGAGCCGGCCGAGCGGGGAGGCGCTTCAGCTCTACGCCCGTTCGGTAACGTTGCCGCTTTATCCTAACCGTCCGCCGCTCGAAATTACCGCTCCGGTGCCGCCGCATATGATCCCGGCACTCGAACGGCTCGGCTATGATCCAGCTAGCGATCCGCCGGAGGCTGCCACGGCATGATCCCGCGCTACAGCCGTCTTCAAATGGCCAAGATCTGGGAGCCGGAGAACTATTTCCGCATCCAGCTCGACATCGAGGCCTATGCCTGCGAGGCGCAGGAAAAGCTCGGCGTCATTCCCAAGGGCACGGCCAAGGCGGTTCGCGAGCGCGGCGCGTTCGAGGTTGCTCGCATCCGCGACATCGAACGCGAGGTCCATCACGAGACGATCGCGTTTCTGACTAACCTCGCCGAGCATATCGGGCCCGAGGCGCGCTTTGTCCACCAGGGCATGACCTCGAGCGACGTCCTCGACACCTGCCTGGCGGTGCAGCTGACCGAGGCCGCCGACCTGCTGCTCGCCGACCTCGATGCGGTGCTGGCAGCGCTCAAGAAGCGGGCCTTTGAGCACAAGCTGACGCCGATAGTCGCGCGCAGCCACGGCGTGCACGCCGAGCCGACGACATTCGGGTTGAAGCTCGCGGGGCATTACGCCGAGTTCGCGCGCAACCGCGACCGGCTCGTCGCCGCGCGCCAAGAAATCGCGACGTGCCAGATCTCTGGGGCGGTCGGCACGTTCGCCAATATCGACCCCCGCGTCGAAGAATATGTCGCGAAGAAACTAGGTCTCGAGCCCGAGCCGGTTTCCACTCAGATCATCCCGCGCGACCGGCACGCCCAATTCTTCATGGTGCTGGCGCTGATCGCCGCGGCGATCGAGCGGTTTGCCACCGAGCTGCGGCATCTGCAGCGCACCGAGTTGCGCGAGGCGTCCGAGTTTTTCGCAGCGGGGCAGAAGGGCTCTTCGGCGATGCCGCACAAGCGCAATCCGGTGCTGAGCGAGAACCTGACAGGGTTGTCGCGGGTGATCCGCTCGACGGTGATCCCGGCCCTTGAGAACGTCGTCACCTGGCACGAGCGTGACATCTCGCACTCTTCGGTCGAGCGGTTCATCGCCCCCGATGCAACGACGACCCTCGACTTTGCGCTCGACCGATTGGCCCGGGTGATCGACCGGATGATCGTCGATCCGGAGCGGATGGCGGCCAACCTCGATGCACTCGGCGGGCTCGTCGACTCCCAACGCGTATTGCTCGCGTTGACCCAGGCCGGCATGAGCCGCGAGGACGCCTATCGCGCGGTCCAGCGAAACGCCATGGCCGCATGGGACGGCAAAGACCGCTTCTCCGACCTTCTGAAACAGGACCCCGAGATCGCGCGTCTGCTCGATCCGGATACGATCGACGGGCTCTTCGATACCGCCTATCATCTCAAGCATGTCGACACGATCTTTCGCCGCGTCTTCGGCGAATAGCACCAATACGGGAGAAGCAGGATGCAGAGTTCGCTGCGCAGCTTTGGCGGCCCGCGGATCAAGTACACCCCGGAAGACTCGCCTTATGAGGCGATCACCGTCGACAAATTGACGCCGATCATCGGCGGCGAGATCGGCGCCGTCGACCTGTGCGCACCGTCGAACCGCCAGATGGACGAGATCCATCGGGCCCTCGCGGAAAACCTGGTGATCTTCTTCCGCGACCAGCACCTGACCGACGAGCAGCACCTCGATTTCGGCCGCCGGTTCGGACAACTCCACATCCACCCGGCGGCACCGGCCGAGCCCGGCCATCCCGAATTGATGATCATTCACGCCGACAAGGATTCGCCGCGTGCCAACGGTGAGGGTTGGCACTCCGACGTCTCGTGCGATCCCGAGCCACCGATGGGTTCGATCCTCTACATCAAGAAATGCCCGCCGCGCGGCGGCGATACGCTGTTCGCGAATATGTACGCCGCCTATGACGCGCTGTCGGACCGGATGAAGACCTATCTCGACGGGCTGACCGCGAGGCACAACGGCGAGCACTACCGCGGCCAGTACGCCAATTACGGGATCAAGGACAAGGAGAGCTATCCCTACGCCGACCATCCGGTCGTGCGCACCCACCCGGTGACCGGTCGCAAGGCCCTCTACGTCAATGCCGGCTTTACGCGCTACATCAACGGCATTCCGCGCGACGAGAGCGACGGGATCCTACGTTATCTGTATCAGCACATGGCCAACCCGCTGTTCCAGTGCCGCTTCCGCTGGCAAGAGAACTCGATCGCGTTCTGGGACAACCGGTGCGTGCAGCATCATGCGATGTGGGATTATTGGCCGCACACACGCTCCGGCCACCGCGTCACGGTCAAGGGCGACCGGCCGGTCTAAACCCTACCCTTTCATCAGCTGCCGCTTCGCCTGCTCGGCGAAGTGGTCGAGCTCGAAGCGGATCCGAGCCGCGGTGAGTGTCGGGTCCTTCGCGCCGAGATCGGCGGCGAGTTTGTCGACGACATTCTTGTTGCCGCCCGGCTGCAGCTGGGCGGCGACGACCCTTTCGGCATAAGCTTCGGCGGCCGCTCCGAGCAGGCCAAGATGCTGCGCCGCCCATAGTCCCAGGAGCCGATTGCGGCGAGCTGTGATCTTGAACTGAAGCTCTTGATCGTGCTTGAACCGGGCTTCGAATTCCTTTTCGCGCGCGTCGAACATGGTCATGGCCGTCTCGTCCCGACATCCAGCCCATCATAGATGGGCTGCGTAACTTCAAGTTACCACAGGCGCGCGAGGGCAGTGCCGGAGGCTGAATGTGCACCTTGGTGATCTTCCGCCGTCCGCGGCATCGCTGGCCGGTGCTGATCGGCGCCAATCGCGACGAGATGGTCGACCGTCCATCGAAGCCGCCCGGCCGGCACTGGCCCGACCGGCCGGAAGTGATCGCCGGGCTCGACATGCTCGCCGGCGGGTCATGGCTCGGGATCAACGACTGGGGCGTTGCCGCCGCGGTGCTCAACCGCCACGGCTCGCTCGGGCCGTCGCCCGACCGGCGTTCGCGTGGCGAGCTGGTACTGGAAGCGCTCGACCATGCCGATGCGACCGCCGCGGCCGAGGCTTTGTCAGACCTCGACCCCGAGGCCTATCGCACCTTCAATCTGATCGTCGCCGATGAGAGCCATGGCTTCTGGTTGCGCCATGCCGGCGGCCCGGGGATCGAGCTGAGCCCGCTGAAGGACGGGCTATCGATGATCGCGGCAGGTGATCTCGACGATCTCGCCACCCGGCGTCTCGAATTGGCGCTGCCGGCCTTCCGGGCGTGGCCGACGCCGGATCCAGATCACGATGACTGGTTTGGCTGGCAGTCCTTGCTCGGCAGCACCCGGGCGCCGCCGAACGAGCCGGCTACCGCCGCGATGCGCTTCCGTACCGGCGGCTACGGCACCGTGTCGAGTGCGTTGATCGCCCTGCCGGCGCGCGGCGAGCCGGAACGCCGACCGGTATTCCGCTTTGCCGAATGGTTGCCGCACACCTCCGCCTGGTGTGATGTCATGTCGGCGCCATAACGAGCACCGTACGCTGGTACCGAGGTTCGCAAACATGAAAGTGCGTGTGCAGGTAAGGCTGAGGCGCGACGTGCTCGATCCGCAAGGCAAGGCGATCGGTAATGCGCTCGCGGCACTCGGCTTCGGCGGGATCGGCGAGGTCCGCCAAGGCAAGCTGATCGAGCTCGAACTTGCTGAAACCGATCCGGCCCGCACCCGCGAACAGGCCGGGGCGATGTGCAAACAGCTCCTCGCCAACCCGGTCATCGAGGACTACACGATCGACCTCATTCCCTCAGACTAACCCGGATTTCTCACGCAGGGCCCGATAACGCGGTACCAACTTCGATTGCGTCCGCGGGTGGGGAAGGGGATGACCACACCGATTATCGCCCTTGCTCTCCCCGGGCTATCGGCCCGCACTGGGGTAGGGATACTATCCCGGACAGCCATTCCGCTCGTTCGCGCGGGAATGCGGGGCGAGAGAGGCAACACTCTGTCCGCAACGGAGCTTCCCCCGACCCTGAGGCTTTGTGACAAATCCGGACCATCCCCTCTCGCGACCGGGGAGGCATCGCCCCACCCTCCGGTAACTCAAGTTGCATTTTTGTTAAGCAACCGCACCGATAATCCCGCGGCCGTAACAGATCGCGGTGCGAGTCGGAGCATCTTTATGAGCTTAGGTGGGTTGCTTGTCGGTCGGGGTCTGGTAACGCTCGACGACATCGATGCGGCGCTGGAACGCCAGCGGGCGGAAGGCGGGCGACTGGGCGACAATCTGATCGCTTTGGGACTGCTGACGGCCGAGCAGCTCTTGTCGGTGATCCACAGCACGCCGCCCATACCGACGACAATCTCCGAAACCGGCATCCCTCAGCGCAGCCTTCTCAATCTATTGCTGAAGTTCATGCACCTCGAAGCTTGCGAGACGGTTGCCGACCTCGCCGGCCGTATGAAGCTGCCGCACCGCGTGATCCAGCAGCTGCTGGACGACGCCATTCAACTAAGGCTTCTACAGGCGCTCGGCTCGATGCGTGGTGGAATCGCACCGTCGATCCGCTACTCATTGAGTGATCAGGGCCGGGCCGCAGCAAAGGACGCGCTGGACCAAAACCTCTATCACGGGCCGGCACCGGTTTGTCTGTCGGCGTATCAGGAGCAGATCGGGCGCCAGCGCATCGCCAACGAAATGCTCGACGCAGATACCCTCCGCAAGGGTTTCCAAGGTCTGGTTGTTCCGGAGCATTACCTGCGCAAGCTTCTTCCGGCGATCAACGCCGGCCGCACGGTGCTGCTGTTCGGACCGCCGGGCAACGGCAAGACCACGCTCGCCAGCCGTATTGGGACCCTGTTCAGGGATGTCGTCTACATCCCTTACGCCGTCGAGGTGGCCGGCCAGATCATCAAGATATTCGACGAGGGTGTTCACAGGCCCTTGGTGTCGGAGGCCGAGGCTGCTTCTTTGTCGGGGAGAGGCGGATTGCAGCGCGATCGGTTTGACGAGCGCTGGGTCGCATGCGGCCGGCCGGTGGCAATCGCCGGCGGCGAGCTGACCCTCGAGATGCTCGATCTGCAGCACAATCCGGACACGAAATTCTACGACGCGCCGCTACACGTCAAAGCGCTCAACGGCATGCTGCTGGTCGATGATTTCGGCCGCCAGAAATTTGATCCCGGCGACCTGCTCAACCGCTGGATCGTGCCGATGGAGAACCAGGTCGATTACCTCAAGCTCAATACGGGTACGAGCTTTTCACTGCCGTTCGACGAGTTGCTGGTGTTTTCGACGAATCTTCAGCCGTCGGATTTGATGGACCCGGCGTTCATGCGCCGCATCCCGTACAAGATCAAGTTGTTTGCCCCGAGCCGCGAGGAGTATCGGCGAATATTTGAAGATGTCGCGTACGTCTTCAGCCTGGAATTGGTCGATGACGTGTTCGACTTCGTAGTCGAGCGGCTGACCGAGAGTGCTAAATTCGGGCTCGCCTATTACCAGCCAAAATTCATCTGCGAGCAGGTGGTCGAGACCTGCAAATGTTTCAATCAGCGCCCGCAGCTGACCAAAGAGCTCGCCGCCGAGGCGTTGGCCAATCTCTATTTCGACATTGAAAACTCTGCGGATTCACAAGCCGCGCT
>DASQCY010000105.1:0-4487 GCA_035634495.1 Allostellaceae bacterium | reverse complement strand
GCGCGCATTGCAGCGACGATGTGGAGGTTGCGGTGAAAGTCGTCGAAATGCCGGTCCGATGCGTGATCGAGATCGCTGCCAATGGCGCTGCGCAGCGCGTCCGGGTCGCGCGGGCCCTCGACGACTAGCCGTGACGTGTCGCCGAGCACCAGCGGTGCACCATTCGCCGCACCGCAGACAACGCGCCAATATCCGCGCCGCGGATCGGCGACGACGACCGCCAGCGCATCGGCGAATTCGCCCGATTTGCGGCAGAGCTTCACGTAGCCGCAGCGAGCATCGGCGGACAGCTTGGGGACGCGCGCGCGCTCGATGATTTCGTTGTCAGCTAGCTTTGTCTGAAAGATCCCGGTGGTGAACTCGGAGCATTTGAGCGAACGCCGCCCACTCGAGCCGTAGAGGATTACCTCGGCGTCGAGTGCAGCGAGAACCGCGGGCCACTCGGCCGCGGGGTCCGACAAGGCGAGGCTACCGCCGATCGTGCCGCGGGTGCGGATCGCTCGGTAGCCGAGGGTCGCGGCGATCCGCGGCATCAGGCCATGCGAGGGATCGGCGACGCGCCCGTCCTCTATCGCGGCGTGGGTGACGCAAGCACCGAGGGTCACCGCATCGGCATCGTCCGCGACCGTGAGAAGCTCCGGCAGACGTGCGATGTCAATCAACAACCCGGGCGAGGCAAGCCGCAAATTCATCATCGCGAGCAGCGACTGCCCGCCGGCGATCACGCGCGCCTCGACCGAGGCATGTGCCAGGAGATCGACTGCCTCTGTAAGAGTGCGCGGCCGCATATAATCAACAGCCGGAGCTTTCATCGGGGCCTTATTTTCCGCAACGATCGACGGACTGCACCACCCGCCGGCACCGCTGTCAATCGGTAAGCCGCGGTTCACCCCGGATCAGTCGCCGCCGTAAAAGGGACTCTTGCCTATGGCCGGACGCGCCTCCTCGGGGCGGATCAGCCATACATAAAAAGTGTCGCAGCCGCTCCAGAGGATACAGTTGTCATCGTCGAGCCAGCTTCGCAGTGAAACGACTTTGGCGTAAGCCTCCTGGCCTGCTGCAAGTTCGGCGTCGGCAACTTGGTTGAAGTCGCGGCCGGCGCTGTCGACCCTGATCGAGTAGTGAGCCGGCGCTACGTCGCGGTAGAAGGCCCCGCCCGGTTCCGATATCCCGACGATTTGCTCGTTCAACCGGACATAGGGCCGCGCCAGAGTTTCGTATGGCTCATAATCGCGGTAGAACCACAGCCGCGCCGCTCCGGCCGGGATCGACGGGATCGCCACCGAGCTTGTGGGCGGTAGCTGGGCGCAACTCGCGGCGGCCAGCAAGAGGCCGGCTGCGGCCCTCCGCCACCGATTTACTGAGAGGTCCCTCAGCATTTGCGGCCGTCTCTGAAGGATCAGCTGGTGCCGTAAAACGGAGTGACGGCGATGGCGGCCTGAGCGGTCTCAGCCGGGATGAGCCAGGTAAAAAAGAGGGCACGGGAGCTAAAATTCTGGTCGCCGCCGCCGCCAACTCTTTCGCGCATCGACACGACTTTTATAAAGGCCTGCTGCCCAGCGCCGAGGTCGAGTTGCGCAAACTGATTGGGATAGGGGACGCCATAGCTGTCCACCGAAACCGTATAGTGGCCGGGCGGCACATCGCGATAGAAGGCGCCGTTCGGTTCGGAGATTCCGGCTATTTGGCCATTGAGCCTGACATAGGGGCGATCCTGGCTATCGTAGGGCCCGTCATTCCGGTAAATCCAAATACGGGCGCCGCCAGTCGGTGTAGGCGGGATCACGGCCGAACTTGTCGGCGGCACCTGGCTGCAGCTCGTCAGCAGCAAAAGGAGGCTCGCCGCGCACCGGCGCAGCCAGCGTTGTGGGACGCTAGGGCTCTTGGACATGGCCAGCCTTCTCAGGTGATACTTGTGGGACAGCTGGGGCCAACGATTATTCCCGATCACCATGAAGCGCGAAATCGCGAGTTTGCACCCGATTCGGTGCATCCGCCCTCCCCTCGCCCCGCTTATCGGCCTGATGCTGGCCGTCATGCAAGGGTACCCGTCGTTCGGGGCCGACCTGCGAAAGACCGAGGGTGGCGCGGCGCCACCATCGAACCTTAAGTGCGACAAAGCGCCGACTGCGATCGACCGGCTGATTTGCTTGGAGCCGTCGCTTGCTGCTCTCGATGCCGCCATCGGCCGAGCCCTCCAGGACTACCTCGACCGGGCGGCGCGTCCCGCCGATCGCGACGCGCGAACTGCCGAGCAGCGCCTCTGGCTCGTCGGGCGCGCGACGGCGTGCCCGGCGGCGGCGCAGCCGCAGCCGGACGCCACACCCGGGGACGCCGGGAAAGAGGGCGCGGTTGCGTGCCTGTCGCGTATCTACGAGCAGCGGGTGGCAGTGCTGCTGTACGAGCGCAACGCGGCGGCTTGGCCGCGCATCCGGTTTCGCCCGACCATCGTCGAAGGCGCCGGCAGCAAGCTGTGCGAGGATCTCGAACGCGACCTCACAGCGAGCTTTCTCGGTCGCGGGCTGTTCGTGAACCCGCTCGGCGAGCGCGAGATCGGTTTTGTGCCGGTGCCCGGGCTCGGCGACGACCCGGTGGTGCGACGCGCCGATATCGACGCCTACAATCTCGGCAAACCCTTCCCGGTCCTGCAATGGATCGCGGACAATGGTGGTGAGCGTCCGCCCACCATTGAATACCGTGCCTTTGATTCACCGCAGGAATTGCTGAACGCGATCGGTCGCGGCGTCGAACCGCTGGCGCGCAGCCTGCGCGAGGCCGCCCATCCCGTCATTGATATCGATCAGCTGCCGCATCTGGACCCGACGAGGCGGCAAACCCGGCCGCGCGCGGCCTTTGCCAGCTCCTCGATCCTCTCTCTCGACGAGATGCCCCGGTTCTTCCGGTACGAGGATCACGTCTACCTGACAGGCCCAATGCAGCCGATTCCCGGCCAACCCGGAGATCTCGGGATCTACCGGCTCTACGGACCGGCGCGGCTGCACCGAGTTTGCCTGTTCGACGCGCATATGCCGATGGCTCATTTGCTCGACCACGTGCTATCGCTCCGTGAGATCGAGACACTGGAGCGCGCGGGGGGACCGCTGCTGCCCACGGCCAGGCCGTGCGCGGGCGTCGGTGACGAGGCGCGCACGCTCGGCGATCACGCGGCATGGCGGCCCTGGGCTCTCGATCGGCGCCGGCCGATGCCGGGCGGTTTCAGCGGCGAGCAACTCGCCCTCTACATGCGCAATCGCGCCCTGACCGGGCCCGAAAAAGCGCGGCAATATCGTGCCTATACCGCGGCGCGAGCCGCCGCGATCGAGGCGTTGGCGCCGTTTTATCGCGACGAGTTCGGCCGCGCGCCGGCGGAAGCCAGGCGGTTTGCCGCGCTCTACCTCGATCGCAAGATTTCCGACGGTTTCGAGCTCGACCCCGACGACGACGCGGCCGCGGCTCTCTTTGCCGCGGACTATGCCGAAAAGCATGCTGCGCAACAGGCCGCACTAAGCGGTGACACCGCAGCCTTGCGTGAGGCGCTCGGCCCCGAGCCGAAGGCGGTGGCCAAGGGAGTAAAAGGCGATCTGGACGAGCCGCTGGTCAGCGATGCCCTCGAGCATTCCGAGACGTTGCGCGCCGTGCTCGAGCTCGGTCTCGATCCGAACGAGGTCGGCGCCTCGGGCCGCACGCCGTTGATGGTGGCAGCGCGGCTCGATCTGGTCGCGGCCGCCGGTATCCTTCTCGCGCACGGGGCCGCTCTCGGCACCCGAGCCAAAGATGCCGTCGCACAGACCGACAGCACCGGCGACCCACTGTGCATGACCGGAGACAAGGCCGCCGGCGACATCCCGGGACGGACCGCGTTATCCTATGCCGCCGAGCTTGGATCGCCCGAGATGGTGCGCCTGTTGCTCGATCGTGGCGCCGATCCGGCCAGCCCCGACAGCGCCGGCCGCCGCCCGGCGGATTATGTCAAGAACCGTACCGGCGAAGCAGGCCAATCCGCCAAGATCGCCGAGATGCTGAAGTGACGAGCTCGCGCCTCAGCCGGGGGAAAACCGGTCCAAGTGTCGCCGGGCCTCGGGCAGTTGGTTTTGGGACGTCGCCTCCTTCTCCAGGATGCGCCTGATGCGCTCGGCCGGAAAGGCGAGCTGGACCAGGGCGACGCCGCGGTCGAACGCTTCGCTGTAGCGGGCGATCAACTCGCCGCGAAACCGGAAGCAGCTGATCCCCTCGAACAGAACAGCACGCCCCATGCTTTCCGGCAGCCGCGAGGCGTAGCTGAAGCGAAAGCGGGCATAGCCGACCGCGCCATTACTGACTGGATCGACGAACTCCCAGAGATAGCTGCTTCCGGTGTCGTGGAAGCGCTGCAGCATGGCGGCGATCGCGGCTCGACCGGTATGGGGTCCGAAAAACCCGTCTTCGTAGACGCCGTCCTCGGTGAACAACATCGCCAGACGTTGTCCGTGATTGGCCTGTACAGCGTC
>DASQCY010000104.1:0-3534 GCA_035634495.1 Allostellaceae bacterium | reverse complement strand
AAGGGAGCGGTTTTATCACCGCTTGCAGGGTTTTGACCCATTCTCGGCATTGGCGTCATCGCTATCGCTCCGTGAGCTTCGGCTCAAATTCGTTTTGGGCCTGGGACGCAAACTCAGCCCTCGGTTCGGAGGCGAACGCTGGAGTTGACTGCGCAGCGCTCAGCCCGGCCCGACGGCCGATGTCCAGGTTCTGAGCACGGTTTGGACATCTAACTGTCATCTAGACTAAAATTTCCTGAATGGCATCGGCCCCATCGCTGGTGCGGCCTGTGGCGAGACGGGTCGCGACAAAATATCTCGATCTCGATCAACCGGCGGTGTTAGACTTTCCGTGCAGGCAGGGAGAGACAGGCATGTCCGGCAGAGGACACGCATCGAGAGCAGCATCAGGACCGGCTGCTACCGCTTACGCGGTGCTCACCGTGGTGGCCATTATTACGGTCGTTGCGGTCTGTGCAGTCAGCGTCAGGCCGGCGAAAGCGTTGCCGAGCTATGCCAGGCAGACCGGGCAGCAATGCGCCGCTTGTCACAACGGTTTTCCCGAACTCACACCCTACGGCCGCCAGTTCAAACTCAACGGCTACACTTGGACCGGCGGCGCCTGGGACCTCCCACCGATCGCCGCCATGGCGATCCCGACCTTCACCAACGTCCGGAAGGGCGTGAACGGAGGGCTCGTGCCGGGTTTCGGATACAACAACGACTTCGCTTTCGCGGGAAGCCTGTTCTATGGCGGCAAGATCTTCGACGGCCTCGGCACCTTCGCACAGATAACTTACGACAACGTCCCCAATAGGATCCATTGGGACAACATCGACCTCCGCTACGCCCTCCCGTCCGAGCTGTTCGGTCACGAGTCGGTCTTCGGTGTTAGCGCCAACAACAACCCGACGGTGAACGATGTTTGGAATTCTACGCCGGCCTGGGGCTACCCCTATCTCGCTTCCGAGCTGGCGCCGAGTCCGGGCGCTATGACGTTGATCGAAGGGACTTTTGCGCAGCAGGTTATCGGCCTCAACCCCTATATATACTGGAACCACCTGGTGTATGCCGAGGTCGGCGGATACGGCACATTGTCACCGAGGACCAACACCACACTCGGTATAGAACCAGCGGGGACCAGTGCCTTTCAGGGAATCGCACCCTCTTGGCGGCTCGCCATAGAACCGGCGTGGGGGCGGAACACCTGGGAATTCGGCACCTTCGGCTTGGCGCCCAACGTGATACCCTCTAGGATGACCGGAAGCGGCACCGATCACCTGACGGATGTCGGCGTCGATACGCAGTATCAGTTCCTCGGCGCGCGCGACAGCTTCTCGGTGCAGGCGCGCTTCATCACCGAAAACCAGAATTTGGGTGCCAGTCAAGCGCTCGGCCTTTCCACCAACTCGCACAATCAGCTGCGTACTTGGCGTGTCAAAGGCACCTATTATTACAATCAGATGATTGGCTTGACTGTGGGCTCTTTTCATGTCGACGGCAGCGGCGACCCGCTGCTCTACGGCCCCATCTCGGCCGTCAACAGCCCGAACTCGGGCGGTTGGTCGCTCGAGCTAAATTACATTCCGTTTAATTACGGCGGGCCGGACTTCTGGCCGTGGCTCAATGTGAAGTTCGGGCTGCAATATGTGCATTACAACAAGTTCAACGGCGCCGCCTCGAATTACGACGGTGCCGGCCGTAACGCCGGGGACAACAACACGATATTCGCGTATGCCTGGATTGCATTCTGACGTGCCGACGGCAGGTGCTACGGCGTGGTGAGAGAGATGGTTGACAACGAGGCGCGGCAGCGGACCGCCTTCTTCCAGGCCACGTTTGCGTTCGTGGCGCTCGCCGTCGCAGCGTGCGCCGGTACGGCCCCCGAAAGCGGCAGCGCGGGCCCGACAGTGGCCGGCACGGTGCACGTGTGCTCATCGTGTCACGGCTCGGAGGGCCGCAGCATCTCCCCGACCTTCCCGCGCCTCGCCGGCCAGCAGAAGGATTACATCGTCGCGCAGCTCCAGGCCTTTCGTGACAAGACGCGCGCCGACCCACACGCGCAGACCTATATGTGGGGCATGGCCGCACGATTGAACGATTCCACGATTGATGGGATTGCCGCTTATTATGCGTCCCAGACCCCGGTTGCCGGAGCACCCAGCAGTTCACCAGAAACCGCAGCGGGCGCGAAGATATACACCGAAGGCATCCCTTCCGAAAACGTGCCCGCCTGTATGAGCTGTCATGGCGAGCGCGCAGAGGGCAACGGTCCGATACCGAGCCTGGCCGGACAGCACCAAGCCTATCTCGCCCGTCAGCTGGAAGCGTTCCAATCAATGGCGCGGGCCAACGAGATCATGCACGAGAACTCGAAGGATTTGACCGCGCAGCAGATCAGCGAGGTAACCGCTTACCTGGCGACGCTCTGAAGCTAACCGGCTCCGGCCGATGGGACTGCGATCGCCTAAGCCGGTGGTATGATGTGCTCCTCGACCCGCCGCACGCCAACAATGTTCTCGGCGGCGACACGCAAGGCCTGTCTCTCCTCTTCCGATTGATTGGCGGCGAGCCAGAAATGCACCACTCGATCCTTGACGATTACGTCCGCTGCCCAGATCTTGAACCAATCCTGGGTCTTAAACCATTCCTGTCCCATCAGTTCGGCAAGGAGCTTGGCGCGGATGGCGCGGTCGTCTTCGACCACATCGACCGCTCGGTCGCTCTTCGTCACCGCCAGGGCGCGCACAAGGTTCGCCCGGCTGACAATGCCGACAAGCTTCCCGTCACGGAGGACGGGTACGCGCTTGATCCTCTTGGTTTCGAGCAGCATTGCGATTTCGGCGAGGTCTGTCTTCTCGGTGACCGAGACAACCTCTCGCGTCATGACATCTCTTGCGGCGCGTCCGTGGGACTTGACGTAGTCGCGTGCAAGCTCCTGGTCCGATGCCATCGTGTCCAGCCACCATGAGCGACGGCGGCTGCTCACGCGCTCCGTTCCGGTTTCGACACGATGCAAAAGGTCGCCCTCGCTTACGATGCCGACCAACCGATCGGCGGCATCGACAACAGGAACCCCGCTGATTCCCCTCTCCGAAAGGAGCCTCGCCACTTCCTGAACCGAGGTATTCGCGTCGACGGTAATCACGTTGGTTGTCATCACGTCCATAGCACGCATCGGAAACACCCATATGCGAGTATGCCGGTTATAGAGAAACGGTGAGCGCACACCCGCCACCCCGCATTGACCTAAATCAACAGCACCGGGCCTACCTCGCCCGTCAGTTCGAAGTGTCACGCCGGGGTCGGTGCGTGCCCGCTTCTGTGCAGGTTTTCGGACGCCGGCGATGATGAGGCCGGCCACAGGCTCGAAGACCGGCGTCTGAAAAGCGCCGAGGCACGAAATCGCGGGAAGTGGGGGCACGGTCGGTGCCGCGGGCTCTATGGGGATTTAACCGCGGCGTCAGTTGGGCGAGGTTGGTCAGAGCGCCCGCCCAATTGCTTTGCCTCGCAGGATGGGTGTGGGTGACGGGCCGAACGAGTGCAGCGGGCGTT
>DASQCY010000103.1:0-5343 GCA_035634495.1 Allostellaceae bacterium | reverse complement strand
TTATGGAGCCGCGATCCGGCGACTTGGCGAGATTGCGCTCGCGCTCGACGCGCCGCAACAACGACGCGGCCGGTTTACCGACCTCGCCATCCGAAACGATTACGTCGCGCGGCTGGCGCGCGACTATGACGGCGCGCGTCCCCTGACGGTTGCCTGGGACGCCGGAAACGGCGCCACCGGCGAGGTGATGCAGGAGCTGACCGCCCGCTTACCTGGCAGGCACATCCTGCTGAACGAAACGATCGATGGCACCTTTCCGGCGCATCATCCGGATCCGACGATCCCCGAGAACCTCGTCCAATTACAACAGGCGGTGGCGCGTGAGCAGTGCGCCCTCGGCGTCGCGTTCGACGGCGACGGTGATCGGATTGGGGTCGTCGACGGGCGCGGCCGTATCCTGTGGGGCGATCAGCTGATGGTCGTGTTGGCGCGCGATGTGCTGGCCCGCCATCCCGGGGCGCCGATCATCGCTGACGTCAAGGCGAGCCAGGTGCTGTTCGACGAGATCGCCCGGATGGGTGGCCGCCCAGTCATGGCGGCGACCGGCCACTCGCTGATAAAGGCCAAGCTTGCCGAGACGAGAGCGCCACTCGCCGGCGAGATGAGCGGACACATCTTCTTTGCGGACGGCTATTACGGCTTTGACGATGCCGTCTATGTCGCGGTGCGCCTGCTCGGCGTCCTCAGTCGCTCGCCAGAGAGCCTCGCCGAGCTCGGCGATCGGCTGCCTGCCGTGGTCAACACGCCTGAACTGCGCTTTCCGTGCGACGAAACCCGCAAATTCGAGGTCGTGCACGAGGTCCGCGAACGATTGCGCAAGGCGCAGGCCGAAATGACCGACATCGACGGGGTGCGCGTGCGCACCGCCGACGGATGGTGGCTACTGCGCGCTTCGAACACGCAGGCTGTTCTCGTCGCGCGCGCCGAATCGACGACTAAGGACGGTCTCGCCCGTCTCAAGGCAGTGCTGGCGGCCGAACTCGCTGCGAGCGGCGTCACGCTGCCTGAGTAGCTCCCCACCGTGAGGAGGAGACGCTACCGGTTGGCGACCTTCAACCCGGCCGGCGGAACGACCGAGCACTCGATGTTCCTCTTATGGAGTGCGATGCAAGTGCTCCAAGCTTCCTGCGGCGTGAAGTTCAGGAGCCGAGCTCGATAGAGGCGCTCCTTGTCGGTCTTGGCCGGCTCCACGATCTGCAGCGCCTTACCCTTAGCCATCGGCAGACTGGCGGCGGCGTGCGCGGCCTTCGCGGCTACGCTCTCGGTGCGGAAGGCGCCAAGTTGAATGCTCCAATGTTCGCCGGCCGGCAGGGCGTGCTGCTCGTGCACGAGCGGCGCGGCCTCCGCCTTGCCGAAGGGCGAGAGATGCGCCGCGAGCCGCGAGGCGGCTTTGGTGATCATCCCAGGCTTCTCTCGCGGGGTCGGCGACGGAGCCTGCTCTGCTTCGGCGACTGCCGGCAGCGGCACCTCGCGATGCGCGACCATGGTGGTCCCGGCACCGACGTCTTGGAAGCCTCTGTCGAACAGCGCGGCCATCTCCCTATCGCGCGTTCCGGCCGACGGCCCACCCATGATCACGCCGATCAGTCGATGCCCGTTGCGCACGGCCGAGGCAGCCAGGTTGAAGCCCGAGGCACCGATATATCCGGTCTTGATTCCATCGGCCCCCTCGTACCAGTCGAGCAGATGGTTGTGGTTATGGATGATGCTGCCCCGAAAGTAGAACTGCCGGGTCGCAAAATAGCGATACTCGCGCGGGAAGTCGCGGTAGAGCGAAAGCGCCAGTTGGGCCTCGTCCCGCGCCGTCGTGTACTGGTCGGGATCCGGAAGGCCGGAGGCGTTGCGATAGGCGGTGCTGGTCATCCCGAGTAGCCTGGCCTTCCGGCTCATCTGTTCGGCAAAAGCCGATTCGCTGCCGCCGAGCCCCTCGGCGAGAACCGAGGCGGCATCGTTCGCTGAGCGGGTGACAAGGCCTAGGATCAAGTCCTGCACTGCGACCGATTCGCCGGGTCTGAGACCGAGCTTCGTTGGCGCCCGGCTCGCCGCTTCGTAGGAGACCGGGAGATATTGATCGAGCCGAAGCCTGCCTGCGTTCAGCGCCTCGAACGTGAGATAGAGCGTCATCATTTTGGTCAGCGATGCAGGATAGGTTATCGCGTCGGCATTCGCCTGGCTCAGGACCTGGCCGGTTTCGACATCGATCACAATCGATTCGCTGACCAGGGCCGTGGCAAACCCAACGGCGGCATGATGGGCATGCGCATGGTAGCGCGGGTGTCGCGCTGCCTCGGCCTGGCTCGCAGCGAACATCAAGAGAGCGGTAATCACGCCGGCGCTGCTGCAAGCAAGAATTCGAGACACACGAACGACAACGTGGCGTGACCTAACACGCCCCTTACACACGAGAACTTTCACTCGACGACCCCCCAATTCCCCCGTCGACTGCAAGGCATCGTCGATATCCGCGCAGTCATCGCCTGATACATTAGAAAAAAGCTGTCCCGCTGTCTACAAATCGAACGGCAGCTAGCAGAAGATCGCGGACGGCTTCGGCGCTGGGTTTCGATTCAGGCGTCTGCGCCTCCGGTGCGAGATTGCCCGGTGACCTATCTTCTGCTGATCGAAACGATTGGTGGAACCGTGACATGCTCAGCCCCTTTGCCGTCTTCGTCCTCCTCATCGTCGTGTTTGCCGTGATCTTTGTCGCGATGGCGGTCAAATCGGTCCCGCAAGGATACGAATGGACAGTCGAGCGCTTCGGTCGCTACGTCCGTACGCTCGAGCCGGGCCTTGCTCTTCTGATACCGATCGTCGACCGAGTCGGCGCACGTCTAAACATGATGGAGACAGTACTCGAAGTTCCTCAGCAAAGTGTCATCACCCGAGACAACGCCGTTGCGACCGTCGACGCGATCGTTTTCTACCAGGTGCTCGACGCCGCCAAGGCAGCCTATGAGGTGGGCAATCTACAGCTCGCGATTCTCAACCTCGCGATGACCAATATTCGCACTGTGATGGGGTCGATGACGCTCGACGAGCTGTTGTCCGAGCGCGATCGAATCAACACGCAACTGCTCTCGGTCGTCGATAGCGCTACCACCCCTTGGGGAGTCAAGGTGCAGCGGGTTGAGATCAAGGACATCGCGCCGCCCCCGGAGCTGGTGGCAGCCATGGCGCGGCAAATGAAGGCTGAACGCGAGAAACGAGCCAATGTGCTCGATGCTGAGGGGTTTAAGCAGGCGGCCGTGCTCAAGGCCGAGGGCGAAAAACAGGCCGTGATCCTAGCTGCCGAAGGTCGGCGCGAGGCGGCCTTCCGGGCAGCCGAAGCGCGCGAAAGGCAAGCCGAAGCAGAGGCCAAGGCAACAACATTCGTCTCCGAGGCAATCGGCCGCGGTAGCATCCAGGCGATAAACTATTTCGTGGCACAGCGGTATATCGATGCGATCGGTCGGCTCGCCGGGACGCCGAATCAGAAGGTGATCTTGATGCCGCTCGAGAGCGCATCGATGATCGGATCCCTCGCGGGGATCGCCGAGCTCGCGCGCGAAAGCTTCAGCGCCTCCCGTGCTGCACCCAATCCCGCCGTTGCGGGACCACGGACCGACCTGGGGAACGATTGAGGTAGGGACCCTCGATGGCATAGGAGCCCGCTGGCATGGCGTTTTGGTATTGGCTCGCCCTGGCGGCGGCATTTGCAGTGATCGAGATCGCTGTGCCGGCGATGGTTTGCATCTGGCTTGCCGCGGCCGCGCTCGGCACGGCTGCCATCGCTTGGCTCGTTCCCGTCGCCGCTTGGGAATATCAGGCGTTAATATTTGCAGCCCTAGCCGTCGCCGCGGTGGCGATCGGCCGGATGGTGTTTGCTCGCACTCGAGTGCGATCGAGAGAGCTCCATCTCAATCGGCGCGCAGAGATCTATGTCGGCCGGACATTCACCCTCGAGCGCCCGATCGTCGATGGTCGCGGGCGGGTTAGAGTCGATGACACGGTGTGGCTCGTCGAAGGACCCGACCTCCCGGCGGGCGCGCGCGTACAGGTGACCGGCGTCGCCAACACCCTATTGCGAGTGACGCCGTTTTGACCTGATCTTGTGCATCGCACAAGTACTCTTGTGACCTCACTGCGCATCATCTATTTTTGGGATTGTGCGGCGCAATAGAGGGCGCGGCTCGAGCAGACGAGGGTCAGAGGAATGGAATCGAAGGGCAGGCGCGCATCGCGCGCGGCGGGGCCTAGCACGAACCCGGTGGAAGCCGCGCCGTCGGCCGAAACCCCGCCTGGAGCAGCAAAACCGTTAGAGAGCCCCGCCAGAAAGCTGATATCGGCCGAGCTCCCGGCGGAAGTCATGGTACCGGCCGCAACTTCTACGGCTCCGCCGACCGTCGAAACGCTCGCTGGGACGCCGAAGAGTGCATCGTCCGAGGATTTCGGCGATTTCGGCCGCGAGGCCTTTGCTGCCTTCGTCCAGTCACAGACGGCAGTGGCTCGGGGACTGGAGGCGCTCAGCGCGGAGCTGGCAGGGCTCGCGCTTTCAGGGATCGACGCAGCCGCGCGCACGGCAACCGATATGCTCGCGGTCAAGACTCTTTCCGACGCGATCGAGGTAAATACCGGGTTCACCCGCAGCAGTTTCGATGCGCTTGTTGGTGGCTCGGCCAAACTCTCGGAGCTCGGCGCGAAGCTCGCGGCCGAGGCGTCACAGCCGATTTTGACGCAGCTCGGCAAGAGCTGGATCAAAGCCGCGCGCCGCGCGTTGTGACCAGTCTTACTCTATCTTGGCGAGAAATCCTCGGATCTTCTGATCGATGAATTGCCCTTCAGGGGTCTCGGGGGCGGCGTACCCGGCGCTGTGGCCGAGATCGGAGGGGATCTCGGCATAGCTCGCGTGCTTGACGCCGTCGCGGATACGTCGGGCGCCATCGAGCCCGAGCAGCCGATCGCTGGCGCTGGGCAGAATCAGGGTGGGGGCGGAGATTTGCGACAGCGCCGTGTTCATGTCGCCGCCAAATGGTGCTGCGACATCGTGCGCGCGGCTCGCGGCGTAGCGAAAAACCAGAGAGTTCGCATCCCAGCTGCCGTAAGACCGCGCGCTCCTTTCGAGCTCCTTTGCCACCCGCGGTGCCGAGATCCGATCGAGATAGGCGGCTGACACAGCCCAGGGATAATAGAGCATGCCGGCCAGCCGCAGTCCCTCGATCGGGTTGTGGGTGTAGCGGCCGCCCTGCCACTCCGGGTCGAGCGCAATAACGGAGGTCAGCAGATCGACGGTAAGCTGGAAGTTGGCTTCGGCCGCGGGGCTCGGGACCAGGAGGATCAGGCTGCGTACCATCTCGGGATGGTGGA
>DASQCY010000102.1:0-1837 GCA_035634495.1 Allostellaceae bacterium | reverse complement strand
GCCGCAGGGCGGCCGCTCGTCGCGGCGGAGTTGCCGGCGCCGCGTCCGGGAACGCAGCAGGTGCTGATCGCGGTGCGCGCTTGTGCGGTGTGCCGAACCGATCTGCATGTCGTTGACGGCGAGCTCGCCGATCCGAAATTGCCGCTCGTCCCCGGGCATGAGATCGTCGGCATCGTCGTCGAGAAGGGGGAAGCAGCCAACCGCTTCGCAGTCGGCGACCGGGTCGGCGTACCGTGGCTCGGCTGGACCTGCGGGGTTTGCGAATATTGCCGCAGTGAGCGCGAAAATCTGTGCGACCGTACCCGGTTCACCGGCTACCAGATCGACGGCGGTTACGCCGAGCTGACCGTCGCCGACGAGCGCTACTGCTTCGCGATCGATCGGCGCTACAGTGACGTCGAGGCAGCACCGCTGATGTGCGCCGGGTTGATCGGCTATCGCACCTTGGGTATGGCGGGCGACGCGCAGCGCCTCGGGATCTACGGCTTCGGCGCAGCCGCGCACATCGTCGCGCAAGTGGCGCGTCATCAAGGCCGCCGGATCTTTGCCTTTACCCGCCCCGGCGATGTGGCGGCGCAAGATTTTGCACGCTCTCTCGGCGCGGAATGGGCGGGCGACTCGACAGCGCTGCCGCCCGAGCCGCTCGATGCTGCGCTGATCTTCGCGCCGGTCGGGCCGCTCGTGCCGGCCGCACTCGTGGCCACGAGAAAGGGCGGCACCGTCGTCTGCGGCGGCATCCATATGAGCGACATCCCGACCTTCCCGTACCGGATATTATGGGAGGAGAGGGTGCTGCGTTCGGTCGCCAACTTGACCAGGCGCGATGCGGAGAAATTCCTGGCACTGGCACCCGAAGCTGGGGTCAGGACCGAGACGGTCACCTACCCGCTCGACCGGGCTAACGAGGCGCTTGCCGATTTACGCAACGGCGCTCTGCAGGGTGCTGCCGTGTTGGTGCCATGAACCTCACCCGCGCTCCGACTTGGAGAACCGCAGCTGAGCGGAGACGGTTAACGGTAAACTAGTGAATTTGAGGGTAAGAATGACCGAGCTTTCCCGAGGCTGGGTACCGGTCTCGGCTGCGCGGATGAACAATTACTGTCGGTTCAATGAATCACAACGTCGAGCGGCCGATCGAAACCGAGGGAGACGACCGGTTGCTCCGGCAGGATTTCGTCGCTCGGCTGCTTGGTGCGCTGATCGAACCGGAAGGGCGAGCGACCGGCATCGTTCTCGGCCTCTCCGGGCCGGGTGGTAGCGGCAAGTCCTCCATCCTCAACATGGTTGCGGAGCTGATCGAGGTACGCCATCCGGCGGCGATCGTGGTCTCGTTCAACCCATGGCTAGCCAGCTCGCGCGACGGCCTGATCCACGCTTTCTTCGCCGAGGTGACGGCGGCGCTCGAGACGAGCGCCAACAGACCCGGTTGCACGCAAGCGGAAAAGCTGAAGGGCTTGGCCCAGACAATATTCAAATATGGCAAACGCGTCGCTCCCGCCGACGGTGTCTGGTTCTGCGATGGGGGAGCCACCGCGGCCGGTCTCGACACCCTGCGGCAGAGCCTCCCCGGCGCTGACACCTTGCGCCGCATGCGTGCCGAGCTCTCCCGTGAGCTTGCCGAGAGTGGGACCAACGTCGTCGTCCTGATCGATGAGATCGATCGGTTGGACGACCGCGATATCACCGTCTGCGCGCAGCTGGTGCGTGCCGTCGCGGACTTTCAGCGCTTTTCCTATTTGCTCGCCTATGATGCCGACCGGGTGGCGCCGGCGCTCGGCGACGGCGACCTCGAACGCGGTCGGGCCTATCTCGAGAAGGTCGTCCAGCTGGCGGTGCC
>DASQCY010000101.1:0-4146 GCA_035634495.1 Allostellaceae bacterium | reverse complement strand
AACCATGCCGAAAACCTGCGAGGGCGAGACCATGAATTGGACCGAACGGCGCGAGCGCTTTCGCGCGATCCTTTCCGGCAACCGCTGCGTCCATCCGGGATCGGTGTACGACGCGATCTCGGCGCGCATCGCCGAGGATCTCGGCTTCGAAGTCGGGATGTTTTCGGGCTCGATCGGGTCGATGTCGGTGCTCGGCGCCCCCGATCTCGTTGTCCTGACACTGACCGAATTCGCCGGCCAGGCTAACCGCATTTGCCGCGCCGGCAACCTGGCTTTGCTGGTCGACGCCGACCATGGCTACGGCAACGCGCTCAACGTGCGCCGCACCGTCGAAGAGTTAGAGACCGCCGGCATCTGCGCGATGTCGATCGAAGATACCGTGCTGCCGCGGCCCTACGGACCCAACGGCAAACCGAGCCTGAGCTCGGTCGACGAAGGCGTCGGCAAGATGAAGGCGGCATTGTCGGCGCGCCAGGACAAGAACCTCGTCATCGCCGGCCGCACCAGTGCCTTGGCGATCGCCAACCTCGACGAGGCCGTCAAGCGGGCCAAGGCCTATGAGGCGGCCGGGGTCGACGCGATCTTCCTGGCGGGCGGGGTTACGGCCGAGGCGGTCGAAGTGGTGTCGTCGGCGATCAGGATCCCGCTGATCCTCGGCGGTGGCAGCGGTCAGCTCGGCGATCTCGATTGGCTGGCGGCGCATCGGGTCCGGGTCGCCTTGCAGACCCACGCCCCGTTCTCGGCCGCGGTGCAGGCTGTTTACGAGACGTTGAAGGCGCTGCGTGACGGTGTGGCGCCACGCGATCTCAAAGACATTGCTTCGCCCGAGCTGATGCGGCGGGTCACCCGCGCTGACACCTATCAGCAATGGACGAGGGACTTTCTCGGCGCCGCATAAACCTCACCCTGTTGGAAGGGCACCGAAGCCGCGGCTGCCGTCATCCTCGGCGTCGGCGATGGTCACCGCGGTAACGCGCGCCCCGTGAGGACCTTGCCGGCAGGCTTCGATCAGCGCGGCGACCTGCTCAGGCGCACCGATCGCCAATGCTTCGACGCTGCCGTCCGAACGGTTGCGGACCCAGCCGCGCAACCCCAGGCCCGAAGCGGTGCGCGTCGCCCAGACCCGATAGCCCACACCCTGCACCCGGCCGGTGATCCGCAAGCGGACGGTTTTCTCCGGCATCGTTACTCGAATTCGAGGATCACCTGGTCGACCGCGAGACTGTCCCCGGGATTGGCGCGAATCCGTGCGACCCGGCCATCACGTTCGGCGCGCAATATATTCTCCATCTTCATCGCCTCGACGACGGCGAGCGGTTCGCCGGCCTTGACTTCCTGACCTTGGCTGACTGCCACCGAGGAGAGCAAGCCCGGCATCGGCGACAGTAGCAGTCGAGACATGTCCGACGCTTGTTTCTCCGGCATCAGCGCGAGAAGCTCGGCAGCGCGCGGCGGCAGCACCTGCGCCCGACGGATCACGCCGCGATGCACGAGCCGGAATGCCGCTCCCGTCAGGCGCTCGATCTGCACGGTCGCGAGATGCTCGCCCATACGGATTTGCAGCAAAACCTCCCCGGGGTGCCAGTCCGTTGCCGCGGAACGGGTGTCCTCCTCGATCTCGACCCGATATGCGCCATCTTCTGGTCGGAGCGAGACGGGATAGGGCCGTCCGTCGAGCAGCACGAGCGAGCGCTCGGCGATTTCAATGCGAGCCCCCGGGAGCTTGCCATCGATCGCTGCCTCGCGCTCGCGGATGCGGCGATGCGCTAGGGCAGCCGCGAGCAAGATCACGCGGTCGGGCTCGACGAAATCGGAAGGAGGCGCGAACCCGCCGCGGAACTCCTCAGCGATAAAGTCCGTCGACAGCGCGGCCGCGCGAAAGCGAGGCTTTGCCGCCACCGCCGCCAGAAAGGCGATGTTGTGCTGGACGCCGGTGACATAAAAGCTGTCGAGGGCGCCGCGCAGCCGCTCGATCGCCGTGTCGCGATCGGGGCCCGAGGCGACGAGCTTGGCGATCATCGGATCGTAGTGGACACTGATCTCCGCCCCCTCAAAAACGCCGGTGTCGAGCCTTAGACCCTCTCCGGCAGACGGCCGATAACGGATCAGGCGGCCGGTCGAAGGGAGAAAGTTGCGCGTCGGATCCTCGGCATAGACGCGCGCCTCGATCGCCCAACCCTTGAGCCGGATATCCTTTTGCGTGAACGGGAGAGGCTCATCGGCTGCGATCCGGATCATCAGCTCGACGAGGTCGAGGCCGGTCACCAGCTCGGTCACCGGGTGCTCGACCTGGAGCCGAGTGTTCATCTCCAGAAAATAGAAATTGCGCTCCCGGTCGACGATGAACTCGACCGTCCCGGCCGAGCGATACCCGACGGCACGCGCTAGCGCCACCGCCTGCCGTCCCATCGCCTTTCGAGTGGCATTGTCGAGGAACGGGCTCGGCGCCTCTTCGATGACCTTCTGGTGGCGGCGCTGAATCGAGCATTCCCGCTCGCCGAAATGGACGATGTTGCCGAAGGTGTCGCCGAGCACCTGGATCTCGATGTGCCGCGGTTCTTCGATGTATTTCTCGATGAAGATCCGATCGTCGGCGAAGCTCGATTTGGCCTCGCTTGCGGCCGAGCGGAAGCCGTCACGGACCTCGGCGTCGCTTGCCGCGATCCGCATCCCTTTGCCGCCGCCCCCGGCGGAGGCCTTGACCATAACCGGGTAGCCAATGTCGCGGGCGACCTTGACTGCGCTGTCGGCATCGGGAATCACGTCGAGGTAACCGGGCACGGTCGATATCCCGTTGTCATGGGCGATTCTCTTCGACTCGATCTTATCGCCCATCGCCGCGATCGCCTCGGGTCCCGGCCCGATGAAGGTCACTCCCGCCGCGGCGAGCGCCCGCGCAAATCCCGCGTTTTCGGACAGGAACCCGTAGCCGGGATGGACCGCTTCGGCACCGGTCGCTCGGCAGGCCTCGACAATCCGCTCGATCTTCAGGTAGCTCTCGGCCGCAGCCGCGGGTCCGATAGGGACCGATTGATCGGCCATCCGCACGTGCAACGCCTCGGCATCGGCATCGGAATAGACCGCGACCGTGGCGATCCCCATCCGCTGCGCGGTGCGGATCACGCGGCAGGCGATCTCGCCGCGATTGGCGATCAGGATTTTTTTAAACACGCGGCCCCTCACCCCCTCTCTCTCCCCGCACGCGGGGAGAGAGAGGGACCCGCGAAGCGGGAGGGTGAGGGGCTTTTGTCGGGAGGGCCTAGAATTATCACAGCGGGATGTTGTCGTGCTTTTTCCACGGATTGGCGAGTTGCTTGTCGCGCAGCATCGCGAGCGCACGACATAGCCGCCGCCGGGTGTCATGCGGCAGGATCACGTCGTCGATAAAACCACGGCTTGCCGCGACAAATGGATTGGCGAATTTCTCACGGTATTCCTCGGTACGCGCCTCGATTGCTGCGGTGTCTCCCAGGTCAGCGCGGAAGATGATCTCGACGGCACCCTTCGGGCCCATGACCGCGATCTCGGCCGATGGCCATGCGAAATTCACGTCGCCGCGCAAATGCTTTGAGCTCATAACGTCGTAGGCGCCGCCATAGGCCTTGCGGGTGATCAAAGTCACCTTCGGCACGGTCGCCTCGGCGAAGGCGAAGAGCAGCTTGGCGCCGTGCTTGATGATGCCGCCGTGTTCCTGGGCGGTCCCGGGCAAAAACCCGGGCACATCTACAAAGGTCACGATCGGGATGTTGAAGCAGTCGCAAAATCTGACGAAGCGCGCCGCCTTGCGCGAGCTGTCGATGTCGAGGCAGCCGGCCAGCACCATCGGCTGGTTGGCGACGATCCCGATCGTCGATCCCTCCATGCGGGCGAAGCCGATCACGATGTTGCGGGCGAAGTCCGGCTGAATCTCGAAAAAATCGCCCTCGTCGACGACCTTCTCGATCAGCTCCTTGATGTCGTAAGGCCGGTTCGGATTTGCCGGAACCAGCGTGTCGAGCGACGGCTCAACCCGGTCGCGCGGGTCGCTGGTCGGCCGCATCGGCGGTTGCGTCCGGTTCGAGGCCGGCAAAAAATCGATGAACCGGCGCAGCTCGATCAATGCCTCGACATCGTTGGCGAAGGCGAGATCCGCCACACCCGAGCGCG
>DASQCY010000100.1:0-3297 GCA_035634495.1 Allostellaceae bacterium | reverse complement strand
TTCACCTACACCGAGGGAATTATAACGACGCCAGCTGAGATCGCGGAATTGGCTACAGTCAGTGTCGCCGACGGCATCGTGCTGCGGATGTGGCTGACGGGCGACCGGTCCGATGCGTTTGCCGCGCGTCGCCGCCGCTTTGTCGGGCCGGCCGGATGCGGCATGTGCGGATTGGAGAGCCTGGCCGAAGCCAATCGCGCAATACCGATGGTGGGCTATCACTTGCAGGTGAGCTGGCAGGACATCGCAGAGGCAGTGGCCGCGCTGCCGGCGAGACAGCGGTTGAACACGCAGACTCGAGGGGTTCACGCCGCAGCATTTTGGCGGCCGGATGGAGAGCTGATCCTTCGGGAAGACGTCGGACGCCACAACGCCCTCGACAAATTGGCAGGTGCGTTGCTGCGCGCGGGCCAGTCGGCTGCTGAGGGCATCATCGTACTGTCGAGCCGGATTTCGATCGAGCTCGTGCAGAAGGCCGGCATGATGGGAGCAGGGATCATAGTCGGGGTGTCCGCGCCGACAGCCTTGGCCGTGCGCACTGCAGAAGCAGCCGGTCTGATGCTGGTGGGCATCGCGCGCGACGACGGGTTCGAGGTGTTCACGCATCCCGAACGGATCTCACAATATTGGTGAGGGAACGCCAATGGACCTCACGGCGCTTCTGCTGTCGCGTATCCAGTTCGCGTTCACGATTTCGTTCCACATCATCTTTCCGTCGTTCACGATCGGGCTGGCGGCGTGGCTCACGGTGCTGGAGGCGCTGGGGTTGGCGACGGGACGCCCGGCCTATCGCGTGGTCTTCGAGTTCTGGCTCAAGATTTTTGGCGTCGCGTTCGGATTGGGAGTCGTCTCGGGGATCGTGATGGGTTTCCAGTTCGGCACGAACTGGAGTGTGTTTGCCGGCAAAGTCGGACCGATCCAGGGCGTGCTGCTGTCCTACGAGACCTTCACCGCGTTCTTCCTCGAAGCGAGCTTCTTTGGGATCTTGTTGTTTGGCCGGTCACGCGTGCCGCCGTGGTTCTACCTGTTCTCGACCGCGATGGTGGCGCTGGGCACGACGTTCTCCGCCTTCTGGATCATGGTCAACAACAGCTGGATGCAGGTGCCGGTCGGCTACGCGACCGTGAACGGTCAATATGCGCCGGACGATTGGACTGCGATATTGTTCAGCCCCGTTGTCTGGGTGCGCTTCCCGCACATGCTGTTGGCTTCGTACCTGACCGGCGCGTCCTGCGTCGCAGGGACGGGAGCGTGGTACCTGCTGCGCGGTGAATACCACGCTGAGGCTCGCATCATGCTGCGCATGGGGCTGTTCCTCGGCGCTGTGCTGGTGCCGGCGCAGCTGTTTTTCGGACATCTCGTCGGCGACTATGTGCACGACAAGCAGCCGGTGAAGTTCGCCGCGATCGAGGGCCGCTGGCATGACGAGCAGCCGGCCAGCGAGCTGCTGATCGCGCTGCCCGACGCAGCGGCCGAGACCAATCATTACGCAATCAGCGTCCCGGTGCTCGGCAGCCTCATCGGCAGCATGAGCTTCACCTCGAAGGAAGTCGGGTTGACCGATTTCCCGGTCCAGGACCGGCCGCCGCTGGCGATCCCGTTCATCACGTTCCGCATCATGGTCGGCTGCGGTCTCTTGATGCTGTTCCTCGCCTGGTACGGCTCTTACCTCAGCGTCAAGGAACGCATCGGCGAGACCCGCTGGATGCTTTGGGCGATCTTTCTCGGCTTTCCGCTGCCGTGGATCGCGATCCTTACTGGCTGGTTCACCGCCGAGGTCGGACGGCAGCCGTGGACGGTCTACGGAGTGCTGCGCACTGTGGACTCAATGACGCCGTTTCTCACGACGCGCGAGGCGACGATTTCGCTCGTTGTGTTCTGCGTCGTCTACAGCTTCATTTTCGCCTTCGGAACCTTCTACATCCACCGGCTGCTGCGCGAGGGCCCCGCCGGGCGCCTGATCCTGCCTCCCGCCGCCGCAATTCCCAACCGCCCGATGTCGGTTGTCGACGAGCACCATCTCGCGCCGCCGGTACGTCGCGTCGCCGCAGGAGAATAGCCATGGTCATGTTTTGGGTGGTCATATTGGCCGTCAGCATCCTGCTTTACGTACTGCTTGACGGCTTCGATCTCGGCGTCGGTATTCTCTTCGGCCTGACCAGCAACGAAGCGAGGCGGCACGCGATGATGAGCGCGGTGGCGCCGATGTGGGACGGCAACGAGACGTGGCTCGTCGTCGCCGGAGTGATCCTCTGGGGCGCCTTTCCGGTTGTCTATGCCACGCTCTTCTCGGCCTTCTACCTGCCGCTGCTGCTGATGCTCGCCGGGCTGATCCTGCGCGGTGTGGCGTTCGAATACCGTAACAAGACCGAGCGTCTGCGTTGGATCTGGGATGCCAGCTTTGCCGGAGGATCTCTCGTTGCTGCCTTCATCCAAGGCATGACTGTAGGCGCCCTGGTTGAAGGCCTCCCGATAACCAATGGCCATTATACCGGTGGCGAATTTGGCTGGCTCAGTGCGTTTGCCGTGCTTTGTGGCATCGGCCTGTGCCTGGGTTATGCCCTGCTCGGCGCGTGCTGGCTGGTCAGGAAATGCGAGGGCGATGTCCGCGAGGAGGCCTATCGTCTGATCCCCTATCTGTCGGTTGGGCTGCTCGCTTTCCTGATCGTCGTCTTCGCCTATGCCTTGGCCGAAAACCTTCAGGTCGTGCACCGATGGCTCGAGCGGCCATATCTGTTCGTGTTCCCGGCAATTGGCGTTATCGCGGCGCTCGTGGCGGCCGAGAGCGTTCGCAGCCGCCGGGATGGTGTGCCGTTCCACATGGTGGTACTGATTTTCGCAGCGGCGTTCGGTACTCTGGCGATCTCGTTCTGGCCTTACATGATCCCGTTCTCGATCACGATCGAGGAAGCCGCGGCACCGCATTCCAGTCTCGCCTTCATGTTCTGGGGTGAGGGCCTCTTCATCTTCCCGCTGATGCTGCTCTACACCGCCATCAGCTACAGTGTCTTCAGGGGCAAGGTCCGGTCGACGGCAGACCACTACTGAAACAAACAAGGAACCAAGATCATGCGTAGTGGTACGATCCCGACGATTGGTACCGGCGCTCTTCTCACGAGATTGCTTCGCTTCGCTCGCAATGACACCGTAAGTGACTGTCATTGCGAGGAGCGTAGCGACGAAGCAATCTCGCCCATGGGTGCCGCCGCGGGACTCATTCGTCTGGTCTAGACCACTAGCATGTCCGAGCGCCACAAGGAGCAGTAAATATGGAAATCCAGAAGACCGACACTGCGG
>DASQCY010000099.1:0-3242 GCA_035634495.1 Allostellaceae bacterium | reverse complement strand
CTAAGCCGGCGACTTTTCGGGCCGCGTCTCCCCGCGGTCTCGACCCTCGTGAAGTCCGAATTTGGGGCCGCCCGGCGCCGACGCTGATGGGCAGATCGGCCTTTCTTGACGACGTGCGTGGGCCGCGCACCGGCGCTGCAGTCGCGCACAGACGACGCGATCCTCTTGCTGGAAAGGGCGCGCAACCACATTCCGGCACATTCGACGATTCACGCCGATCTCGCCTCCGCCTATGCCCTCAACGGCGAGATAGAACGCGCCGCTGCCGAACTCACTGAAGCCTGCGGGCTGAGTTCCGACAACCGTTATTCGAGCCTAGTTCGGTTGCGGGCGCGCCGAGTGCACTTGGTGCCAACGATCCGCGCTCTGTTCGAAGCCACTTATGACGTCGGCCTGCACACGGCCGGAATGCCGGAAGAGTGACCGCAACCCGTCGCCTTGCACCGATGTGAGCTGAATGTCTCTTGCGGGTTCGGCTGGGTGATTTGGTGCACCGGATTTCACTTGGCGCTTCCCCTCGGCAGCATCATCTCAGAGTTAAAACTTTAAGCCGGGAGGACGCAATGCATCAAGAAACCATAAGTATACTGCGCGCCCGAGCATGCAAAACTATTGGGCGCGTGCTGACGGTTTTAGTTTTCAGTACGGCTTTCCTGAGGCCGGACCTCGCAATTGGCCGCGGGTTCCAGGGTGGCGGGTTTCATGGCGGGTTCCACGGCGGCGGATTCCATGGCGGGTTCCGCGGCGGCGGATTCCATGGCGGTTTCCCCGGCGGCGGATTTCACCCCGGCATCCCCGGCTTCCATGGCGGCGGATTTCACCCCGGCACCCCCGGCTTCCATGGCGGCGGATTTCACCCCGGATTTCTGGGCTTCCATGGCGGTGGGTTTCATACCGGGTTGCACGAATTTCATGCCGGCGCGTTTCAGCCAGGGTTTCATGAATTTCACGCCGGCGGCTTCCACGAGGGCCATTTTGGCGAATTCCACCGTTTCGGCGAATTCCACCGTTTCGGCGAATTCCACCGTTTCGGCGAATTCCACCGATTTGATCACCACGGCTTCCGCCGTGGACTTGTTGTCGTCCCCGCCTTCGGCGCCTGGTGGAGCGGTGGATGGGGCTGGCCCGATTACTATTACCCGGAGTGGTGGGGCAGCGGATGGGGCTGGCCCGATTACTATTACCCAAACGGCGGCTACTACGGGTCTGGACCCTACGCCGGCTATTGGTATTACTGCGCCGATCCGCCGGGCTACTACCCCTACGTGACACAGTGCAACACCGCTTGGCAGACGGTTCCGGCGAGCTGAGAGGCGGCGTGCTGCCGTAGCCTCATAGACTGGAATCTAATATTAACTCCCTTGCCGTAGCTTTGAGATGCGCAGTTGCAGCGTCCCGAGGCGGGTGTCGAGGGTGCGGTCGCGGTAGCCGTTGCGCCAGGTGGTGCGCTCGCAGCGCCCGGTGCCGATCAGCCCCTCGACATCGCTCTCCATTACCCGCGGCACCGAGCGCGCCCCGCGAGGTCGAGCACCTTGGCCGTGGGGGCTCGCGGCGAATCCTGGTCGCTGAACGAAGCGCTGTGGCACATGCCCGAGCGCCGGCAGTGGTCCGGTGTCGCCGGCAGCGAGCAGCCCGGTATCAATTCGGTGTTGATCGATCCGCGAAATCCCTCGGACATCCGCATCGGTGTGTCCTGCCCGGGCCTATGGGCGAGCACCGACACTGGCGCCACGTGGCAGATCATCAATCACGGTATGTACAACGAGTATATGCCGCCGGAGCGGCGCGAGGATCCGATTGTCCAGGACATCCATCTTCTGTCGCGCTGCGCCGCGCGCCCCGAAATCGTCTGGTGCCAGCACCACAAAGGCGTGTTCCGCTCAGAAGACGCGGGGGCTAATTGGCAGGAGCAGACAGCGATCCGCCCATCGAAATTCGGCTTTGCCGTCGCCGCCCATTTGCGTGACCCGGATACCGCCTGGTTTGTCCCCGCGATCAAAGACGTGCGGCGGGTCCCGGTCGATGGCAAGGTGGTCGTCGCGCGCACCCGAGACGGCGGCCGGAGCTTCGAGGTGTAAAAGAACGGCCTACCACAACGCCATGCCTATGATCTGGCGTGGCGACATGCGCTCGCGGTCGACGAGACCGGTGAGCTCCTCGCCTTTGGTTCGACCAGCGGCGGGTTGTGGATCTCGGAGAATGGCGGGGATTCCTGGACGATGCCCGAGGCGCGGCTGCCGCCGATCGCGACGGTGCGCTTCGCCCCGGCTCTACATTGAACAGACTGTCAGACACCCAAGGTAGGAGCCGGATGCCTTAATTGGGCAAGTCGCGGCACCGAGCGCCTTACGGCAGAACTCGATCGCCTCTTCGCAGCGTCCGTCAAAGGACAGGTACGGTTGGACCAGCATGTCAGCTCCTTTGCAAAAGGCGCGGCATGAATCGTCTCGCTTTCGGACCGATACGCTTGGATTGAATGGGATAGTCGTAGCCAAGCGCCTCGTTTGCTTGCGCGATCCGGGTCAGGGATCTCGCGCGCAGAGAGTGGACCGCTGATCGGCTGATTAAATTCGATCTGACAGATCTTGTGCTTGTTGCGACCAAAGGACGGATAGCCAATGCCCGATGAAGTCGAAATCGGACAATTGGTCCACGAGATCGAAATGATCGAGGCGCGGCTCATTGCGGCGAGGCATCTGAGGCTCACCGACCGCGTCCGCTTGCTCGAGGATCAGAAGCGAAGGCTTGAGGCGCGCCTTGCCGAGCTGCAGGCGGAGCCGGGTGACGCCCCGCCAAAGACGCCCTCTCTCATGCGGATTTGACAGCGAACAGCGACCCCGCAAAGCACCGGATCTCCGGCCGCACCCAATGAACCTTCGACAATTTCAGCGGCGACCCAAAGCGGCTCTCCCGCGGCGGCGGCTCGGAGAGCGGCATGTGGTCGACGGAAAGCGGCTCGAGCCGTCGCCAAAGCCGCTCACGCTCCGCGACCGGCATCCCGGTGCTCTACGTCGGGGTGTGCCACGGCCCAGGAACGCGGGCGCCGCCGACGAGCGGAAATATCGACTACGCATTCCGAACACCGGCACGACACAGCTCAATTGCGCCGAAAGCTGTCGTCGGCATAACGGGGAGCAGTCGGCCGCGCTCGATCTTGACCCTGGGATGATGGCTCGCCCAAGACACAGTCCCCGGGGTTTCAGCATTGTGCGGCAAGCGATATCCTTCGCGTGCAGCAGCGA
>DASQCY010000098.1:0-14084 GCA_035634495.1 Allostellaceae bacterium | reverse complement strand
AGTATTCATTGCGTCGAAGAACTCGGAGTTGCTCTTGGATTCCTTGAGCTTGTTGATCAGGAATTCGAGTCCGTCGACGGTGCCCATCGGCGTCAGCACACGGCGCAGCACCCACATCTTGGACAACACGCCACGATCGACCAGCAACTCCTCTTTGCGCGTCCCGGATTTCGTAATGTCGATCGACGGGAAGGTGCGCTTGTCGGCGACCTTGCGGTCGAGCACGATTTCCGAATTGCCGGTGCCTTTGAACTCCTCGAAGATCACCTCATCCATCCGCGAACCGGTATCGATCAGTGCCGTCGCAATGATCGTCAGCGAGCCCCCCTCCTCGATGTTGCGGGCCGCGCCAAAGAAGCGCTTTGGTCGCTGGAGTGCGTTCGCGTCGACGCCACCCGTCAGCACCTTGCCGGATGAAGGTACAACAGTGTTGTAGGCGCGCGCGAGGCGGGTGATCGAGTCGAGCAATATAACCACGTCTCGCTTATGCTCAACGAGCCGCTTGGATTTCTCGATCACCATCTCGGCGACTTGGACATGGCGCTGAGCAGGTTCGTCGAAGGTCGAACTGACCACCTCGCCCCGTACTGAGCGAGCCATGTCGGTAACTTCTTCCGGCCGCTCGTCGATCAGCAGAACGATCAGATAAACCTCGGGGTGGTTGGCGGCGATCGCGTGTGCGATGTTCTGCAGCATCACCGTTTTGCCGGCACGCGGCGGCGACACGATGATCGCGCGCTGACCCTTGCCGAGAGGCGTGATCAGGTCAATCACCCGGGTCGTCAGATCCTTGCGCGTCGAATCTTCGAATTCGAGCTGCAGTTTCTCTTCCGGGTAGAGCGGTGTCAGATTGTCGAAGTTGATCCGCTGACGCAGGCGATCGGGTTCGTCGAAATTGATCCCGTTGACTTTGAGCAGTGCGAAATAGCGCTCGCCATCGCGCGGCGACCGAATCTGCCCTTCGACCGTGTCGCCTGTGCGCAGTCCGAAGCGCCGCACCTGGCTCGGGCTAACATAGATGTCATCGGGTCCGGCCAAGTAATTGGCTTCGGCAGATCTTAAAAAACCAAACCCGTCAGACAGCACTTCAAGTACCCCGTCGCCGGATATCGGGACGTCGTTCTCGGCAAGCTGTTTCAGAATTGCAAACAGCATATCCTGCTTGCGCAGCGAGGAGGCGTTCTCGATTTGCAGCTCTTCGGCAAAGGCCAAGAGTTCTGCCGGGGTTTTACGCTTCAATTCTTGGAGGTTCATGGAGATTTACGTTGGGTTGGAACGAGGATCGCCCGTCGAAGGGGACACCTGCAGAGACAGACTCGAGCAGGCCAGGTCGGGCGGGGATTGTCAGGGAAAAGCGCGAAGAACCGATTGCCGGTACAGCGATCCCCTTAGCCAAAAGAGATATGCAGGTCAAACACAATTACAAGGCTCCCGGTATCACGGCTGGGCCCCCTTTCGGATCAAAACGGCTTAACCACGACGAGGAGGACGATGCCAATCATCACCAACGTCGGCAGCTCGTTGACGATCCGAAAAAACCGTGTCGAATGTGTGTTGCTATTTGCGCTGAAGGCATCGCGCCAGCGCGAGAGCGCGAGGTGAAATGCGGTCAGCGCTGCGACGAGCGCGAGCTTCACCCAGATCCACCCCATCCGCCAATTGACGATCCCCGGGGTCCCCGCCAGCACCAAGCCGAAGCCCCAAGTCGCGATCATTGCTGGCGTCATGATTCCCCGCTGGAGGCGACGTTCCATGATTTTAAAGGTTTCCGATCGGTCCGAGCCCACCGGTGCCATCGCGTGATAGACGTAGAGCCGCGGCAGGTACAGCAGGCCTGCCATCCAAGCAACCATACTGATGATGTGAAGCGATTTGATCCATGGATAGGCGTCGGTGAGCCAGGCATTCATGCTGGGGCTCCAGCGCGTGCTCGTTTCACGAGTGTTGCGAGCGACCCAATAAACCTTGGTTCGACGCCGACTGCCGCGACGCGGTGGTAATATGTTACTCCCGCGACCTCAGCGAGATGGCGGTAATCGAGATCAAGCTCGACGAGTGTTTCCGAATGCTCGGATACAAAAGAGATCGGCGCCACGACCAGCGCGACACCGTCCTCGCCGGCCCGCCTGATCTCCTCGTCGGTAGCAGGACCGATCCATTCGAGCGGCCCTACCCGGCTTTGGTAGCATACGCGCCAGTCGAGTTCGGGCCGGGCGAGCGCGGCCACGACCGCCGCTGCGGTTCGTTCTACCTGATCCGGATAAGGGTCTCCGCCGCGTACCATCCTCTTTGGCAGGCCATGTGCGGTGAGCAACAAGCGAGGAGGTTTTCCGCTACCGGAAGCCGCCTCGAGCGCGGGTCCGACAAGTGTCGCAATCGCTTCGACCAATCCTTGTTCGCAGGGATAGCAACGAACGACGTGCGTCGGGCGAATCAACCCTTGGCGCGCCGCCGCGATCTGCCATGCAGCAAGGGAAGACGCCGTCGTCGTTGTCGAGAACTGCGGATAGAGCGGCAAGCAGACGATCTCGTCCGGGGCCCATTCTGCCACCTCCCGTGCCGTCTCCGCGCTCAGCGGATGCCAATAACGCATGGCAACAAAGCAGCGATGTTCGGCTCCGAGCGCCGTCTCGAGCGCCTGAGCCTGCGCTTCGGTGTTGGCGAGCAACGGAGATCGCCCGCCGAGACGGGCATAAATGTCGCGGGCTACAGGGGCGCGACGCGACGCGACGAAGCGAGCCAACGGCAGCCGCAGAAAGCCCGGTAGGCCGATAATCGCTGGGTCGCTGAACAGGTTGACGAGAAAAGGCTGAACCGCTTGTAACGAATCCGGCCCGCCGAGGTTCATCAAAACGACCGCCACTCGCGTCATATTATTTAACGGCGTTCGATCCCGCGATCAGCCTGGCGAGTGCCGCAACATTCTCCGGCGGCGTTTCCGGCAGCACACCATGGCCGAGGTTGAACACGAATGGGCCGCCACCGAGCGTCCGGCACAGCTCATTGACCGCGGATTCGAGAGCCGCGCCCCCCGCGATCAGCAGCACTGGATCGAGATTGCCCTGAACCGTAGCGAGTTGTTGGAGCCGCGACCGGGCGTAGCCGGCCGGCACCATTGCATCGAGACCGACGCCATCGACCCCGGTCTCCGTAATGTACCGCTCATAGAGCAGACCTGCGCCACGTGGAAAACCAATAATCGGATGATCAGGAAACCGGCGTTTTAATGCCGCAACGATGCGCCTCGTGGGTTCGATCACCCAACGCTCGAACGCGGGCTCAGACAGGATGCCTGCCCAACTGTCAAAGAGTTGCACGACCTCGGCACCTGCTGCCATCTGGGCAGCGAGAAAGTCGACGGTGCCCTCGACCAGAAGGTCGATCAGGGTGCCGAACCCGCTGGCATCGCGATAGGCCCAGCTCTTCACCCGACGAAAATCCTTGCTTGTCCTGCCCTCCACCATGTAGGTGGCGACGGTCCACGGTGAGCCCGCAAAACCGATTAGCGTCGTCCGAGTGTCGAGCGCTTCGGCAACGCGGCGAACCGCATCGAAGACCGGCTCAAGGTGAGACATAAATTGACCGGGTTTGAGCCGGTCGATGCCTGTATGGTTCTCAATCCGTTCGAGGATTGGCCCCTCGCCTTCCCGAAAAGCGAGTGCCTGTCCGAACGCATAAGGGAGCAGCAGGATGTCGGAGAACAGGATCGCTCCGTCCATGCGATAGCGTCGTACCGGCTGCAGGGTCAGTTCGGCAGCAAGCGCCGGGGTCAGGCACATCTCGATAAAATCACGGGCTCTTGCACGAATTGAGCGGTATTCGGGCAAGTAGCGTCCGGCTTGCCGCATCAACCACCACGGTGGCGGTGTCAGCGCCTCCCCCTCGAGGGCGCGCAAGAGAGGTTTGGTCCTGCCACCCGGCATCGCGGAACCCTTCCTTCACTTAATGTATAAGTTCAAAAGAGGAGGTAGGTTGATGATCGCTGTGAGTCCCGTGGATCGGGACCGCTCGAAGGCCATATCCAGATCAGAAGACGGTGGACCGGAATGCGGCCCGGTTGTGCGTAAGCCTCAGGACTTTGTTCCGAATGCGAGGAACCTCGTGGTTGTGAAAGAGGCGAGAAGCGGGGATGGTGTAGGACGCGATCGGAGTTATCCAAAATGTCCCCTGATGTGAGAAAATCCCTCAGTCGAATACGAAAATGACGGGGATGGTTGATGGAAAGCGGGGGATGATTCAAGCCCATGAGCAAAATCGCAGGTTTCCCCCTGGCGATCATCGGATGGTGCACAGCGCCACGGGGATAACTCGCTCATCGCAGCTTTGCCCGCTGTGACGCGATTTCATCTTCATCTCGTTTCTGATTCCACTGGAGAAACCGTACATTCGGTGGCACGAGCCTGCCTTGTGCAGTTCGACGGGGCGCAACCGGTCGAGCATGTTTGGAGCATGATCCGGACGCGCGGTCAAATTGACCGGGTCATCGCCGGGGTCGAGGCGAACCGCGGCGTGGTTCTGTTCACCTTGGTCAGTGACGTGCTTCGCCAGTTGCTACAGGAGGGCTGCCGAAGGATTCAAGTGCCGGCGATCCCGGTCCTCGATCCGGTCATCGGAGCGCTAGCCTCCTATCTCGGTCGCCAAAGCCGAGGATTACCGGGTAAGCAACACCTCCTCGACAACGAGTATTTCGCCAGAATCGATGCGATGACCTTTGCCCTCAACCATGATGACGGGCAATCGAGCTGGGGCCTCGACGACGCCGATGCCTGCCTCGTCGGTGTATCGCGTACGTCGAAAACCCCAACCTGTCTCTATCTTGCAAACCGCGGCATAAAAGCAGCAAACGTGCCGTTCGTGCCCGGGGTGCCGCTGCCGCCCGAGCTGCTCGTAGCGAAGCACCCGCTGATCGTCGGCCTGACCAATGATCCGGAGCGATTGATCCAGCTGCGCCGCAACCGATTGGATGTGCTGCACCACGACCACTCCACGGATTATACCGATATCGAGGCGGTACGGAACGAGGTGCGTGAGGCACGCCGCATTTTTGTCGAGAGACATTGGCCGGTCATCGACGTGACGCGCCGCTCGATTGAGGAGACAGCAGCGGCGATCATGAAATTGTTGGCGCGACGGCACGGCTTGGATGGGTGAGGATCTGATTCTGGTGTGCAATGAAATTTGGTTGAACAAGCCTGCCGATCTCGCTGATCCCCGTGCTCAGCTTCAGGCGCTGCGCGGAAGAACCCATAAGACAGATCCGAGAGCAGCGGCCTGTTCAGCACCGAGATATGTATCAAGCAGCGCATCACTGAAGTGCCGCAGGGTTGTCGCTTTGAGGAAAGAGGGATCCAAGTCACTACTCTCCATCACAGCATGAGGATCAGTGGGACGACGCGCCTCGCTGGCATCATGGGATGGCCAGTGGCCCATTCCCGATCGCCGGTGCTTCACGGCTTCTGGCTCGACGAGACCGGCGTTGATGGTGCTTATCTCCCACTGCCGGTGCGGCCGCGGCATATCGAGCAGGCGCTTCGAGCGCTGCCGATTCTTGGCTTTGGGGGATGCAATCTGACGATTCCGCACAAACAGGCGGCGCTTGCTGTGGTCGATCGCGTCGAGCCGTTGGCGCGGCGGATTGGTGCGGTAAACACTATCGTGATCGGGCCGGACGGCATGCTGGAAGGCCGCAACACGGATGCTTTTGGGTTTTGTGAGAGCCTGCGCGACGCGGTACCGGCCTGGAAAGCTAAGGCGGGCCCCGCGGCGATCCTCGGCGCTGGGGGCGCGGCTCGCGCTGTTGTCGCCGCTCTCGCCGATGCCGGCGTCACCGAGATTCGCATGGTTAATCGGACGCTGGCGCGCGCGGAGGCGGTTGCAGGTGACCTTGCGACACCAAACACGAGAATTACAATCCATGCATGGGAGGAGGTCGGTGCTGCCCTGCGACACGCCGGGCTTCTCGTCAACGCAACGAGTCTCGGCATGGCAGGAGAGCCGGCGCTGACGCTCGATCTTGCGCCATTACCGCCATCAGCGCCGGTGGTCGACATTGTCTACATACCACTCGAAACGGACCTGCTTGCTACTGCGCGGCGGCGTGGCCACCCGGTCGTCGACGGCCTCGGCATGCTAATGCATCAGGGCCGACCTGGATTTGAAGCCTGGTTCGGCACACCTGTGAGAGTTACCCATGAGCTACGCGCCGCAATCCTTGCAACCTTGGCACCGGCGCGGTGATCGTACTCGGCCTTACAGGCTCGATCGGCATGGGTAAGAGTACCGCGGCAACGACGCTGCAGCGGCTTCGGGTACCCCTCTTCGATGCCGATCGCGTGGTTCACCGGCTTTTAGCGCCGGGTGGGGCCGCGGTAGAACTAGTTGCGGCGTCATTTCCAGGCGTTCGCGCCGCGAAAGGCGGGATTGATCGCTCGCTTCTCGGGCAGCACGTTTTTGCTGATCCCGAGGCTCTCTCGCGACTTGAGCAAATTATTCACCCGATGGTCGAAGCGCTCGAAAAGCGATTTCTTGCTTTTGCCCGCGCGCGCAGAGAGCCGATTGTCGTGCTCGATATCCCACTTCTCTTCGAGAGCGGTAGTGAATGCCGATGCGATTATGTTCTCGTTGTTTCCGCACCGTTGCTGGTACAGCGTCAACGGGTCTTGCGGCGCCGCGGCATGACAAACAAGCGCTTCGTAGCTATCCTGAGCAATCAAATGCCGGATTCCGAGAAACGTCGTCGTGCTGACTTCGTCGTTTCGACCGGTTTGAGTCGAGGCCTGAGCTTGCGCCGGTTGCGTGCAATTGTCAGACTCCTGCGCGCCGGGAGGTTGCCGGGCGCTCGGCAGAGCCGGCGCGCGTACCGAGAGCGGCGGCGGAGGGGCTGATGCGTGAGATCGTTTTGGATACCGAAACGACGGGTCTCGATCCGCGCGAGGGACATCGGATCGTCGAGATCGCCTGCATCGAGCTAGTCCACCATGTGCCCACCGGGCGGAGTTTTCACCGATACCTCAATCCTGAACGCGACATGCCGGAGGATGCCCTCGCCGTCCACGGCCTGACCGCTGAATTCCTCGCTCGCCAGCCGCCATTTGCTGCAGTCTTGGATGAGCTTCTCGGGTTCATCGGCGCGGACCCCTTGGTGATCCATAACGCCGAGTTTGACTTGGCCTTTCTGAACGCTGAATTAGCGCGCCTGCAGCGGGGACCGATCACGTCGGGTTATATCGATACGCTGGCGATGGCACGCCGCCGCTTCCCCGGATCGCCCTCAAGCCTGGACGCATTGTGTCGCCGCTTTGCCATCGACCTCTCGGGCCGTGTCGAGCATGGGGCGGAGATAGATTGCGGTCTCTTGGCAGCCGTCTACCTTGAGCTGCTCGGCGGGCGTCAGCCTGGACTCGATTTTGCTCTTCCGGCGACTCTCGCGCTCGACGTGGCACGGGTCGCACGTCCGCCGCGGCCGCATGCGCCCTCGGCAGAGGAGCTCGTCGCTCACCTAGCGATGCTGAAAACGATCAGCGAGCCCCTCTGGCTCACAGGAGAGGCGTGAGCTTCAAACCAGAGCGGTGGTCGCCGAGCCGGGGGCTTGCGCATCTGCCTGCTGGCGGCGTAACAATTCGGCGAAATCGATCGGGTTGATCATCAAAGGTGGAAATCCACCGTCGCGCGTCGCATTGGCGATGACGGCGCGTGCGAAGGGGAAGACGATGCGCGGTGTCTCAACCAAGACCAGCGCGGGTACCAGCTCGGCTGGCGTGTTCTTGACCGTGACGACGGATCCATAGGCGAGTTCGACCAGAAACACTGGCTCGCCTTGTGCCCGCGCGGTAGCATTGATGGTCAACACCACTTCGAAGACTTCCGGACCCAGGTTGCGTGCCTTTACATCGACGTTGATTTCGACGTCCGGTTGGGCGGTCTGTTGGATCAGGGTCTGCGGTGCTCGCGGGTTTTCAAACGACAGATCCTTGATGTATTGGGCGTTCAGGATCAGCTGCTGCGGCTCAGAAGGGTTCGTCGTTGGTGCGCCGCCGGCACCGTTACCTATCGTATCTTCCGCCATAAGGGTCTCCTGTCACCGGGGTTCGCCTCGTACCCGGCAGAAATAGCGGTTCCGCCCTGTGGGCCGGTTGGGGTCGATCCGCCACGCCGCTCCGTTCGGTACCGTGAGCCTGGTAACGGCCCTGATGAAGCCCCAATGTGTGACCGCAGCGATCCTGGACCAAGCCTCCACGCTTTCCTCTCGCAGAGGCCACCAGGGATCTGATAGGTGATCGAATGCGATATCTGGCCAGCGCGCCTGAAGCAGGGAGATCGGCAGCCCGCGATAGGCCCGGTCTCCGAATAGACGCGGTTGAATTCGGTTTGCCCGTGACGGCTCAGGATCATCCTGGTCGGCGGTCCCGTTCGGCCTGCGTGGGCCGTGCTTGTCGTAGCGCTGCCGGCGCCCTATTTGACCTGGAGTCGATGTGAGGGCCGGGTCCCGGTGCTCCCAGGACGGCAATGGGGCACGGAAGGCAATGGGCGATTTTCAATATTTCGATATCATCTTGTTCGCGATGGTCGCCGGGTTCCTGGTGCTGCGTCTGCGCAGTGTTCTCGGTCGGCGGACCGGAAACGAGCGGCGCCGCGACCTGTTCCCACGGCGCGCGGCGCCTGCCACCGACAACGTAGCGACGCTTGTTGAACCGAACAAGCGCGTCGCTACGCCTGCCGGCGATGCGCCTCCTGCCGATGTGGTGGCCGAAGGGCTGAACCGAATTCAGCGCGCCGATCCGAGCTTTGATGCGTCGCATTTTATCGAGGGTGCGCGTACCGCATTCGAGATGATCGTCGCCGCCTTTGCCAAAGGCGACAAGGCAGAGTTGCGGCCGCTGCTGAGCGACGAGGTTTTTCAGCGTTTCGCTATGGCAATCGACGAGCGTGTCGCTGCCAAGGAAACACTTGAGACACACATCGAAAGGCTCAGCAGTGTAGACATTGTCGAGGCCGGGCTTGCCGGTCGCACGGCGCAGGTAACGCTTAAGCTGGTTTCGCATCAGATCAATGTGACACGTGCGATGGATGGAAGTAGCGTCGACGGCACTCCAGGGCGGCCGGTCGAGAAGACCGATTACTGGACCTTTGCACGCGATACTCGATCTAGCGATCCGAACTGGATCCTCGTCGCAACCAGCAGCGGTTGACCGCGCGCATTTCGGAAGGGAGTGCTCTTCGGCGGATCGCGCCACTCGCGGTTCTGACGTTTCTGATAGGGACCCTGAGCCGCGACACGGGCCCATTGCGCTTCACCCTCGAGCCTGTCGCCTTCGCTCAGCTTCAGGGCTGGGCGGACGATCGGCTCGCGGCGGTGATCCCGGCTTTTCTCAAATCGTGTAGTCGGTTTTTGACGCTGCCCGATGTGGTGCCGCTCGACGCCAGGCCGGGTGTCGCGGATTACGGGCCGGTCGGCGCCTGGCGAGAGCTTTGCGGGGCCGCCGCGGCACTGCCACCGGAGGACGATGCGGCGGCGCGGCGGTTCCTCGAGACGTCTTTCGCTCCGCTTTCTGTAGCCGACTACGGCGCGAGCCAAGGGCTGTTCACTGGATATTACGAGATCGAGCTGCAGGGGTCGCGCCGACGTCAAGGGCGTTATCAGACGCCAATCTACCGGCGGCCGTCCGAGCCCGGCGCTGCCAGCCGTTTCTCGCGAGCTGAGATCGAGGATGGGGCGCTCGCCGGGCGCGGGCTCGAACTCCTCTGGGTCGACGACCCGATCGACGCGTTTTTTCTGGAGATCCAGGGTTCGGGCAGGGTTCGGCTGAGGAATGGCGCTACGGTGCGGGTCGGCTATGACGGGCAGAACGGGCAACCGTACGTGCCGATCGGGCGGCTTCTTGTCGAGCGAGGCGTGATCCCGCGCTCCGAGGCGACAATGATCAGGATCCGGGATTGGATGGATCAGCATCCCGAGGCTGGTGCCGCACTGCGCCGCGAGAACCCGTCCTACGTCTTTTTTCGCGAACAGGCAGGTGACGGCCCGATCGGCGCCGAAGAGGTCGTGCTGACCGCAGAGCGCAGCCTCGCGGTCGACCGGGCTTATATCGCACTCGGTGTCCCGATCTGGGTCGAAGCCGACGAGCGCTTCGCATCGGCGACTCCGGTTCGCCGTCTCGTCGTAGCACAGGATACCGGGGGCGCCATCAAAGGCCCGGTGCGCGGTGATCTCTTCTGGGGCACGGGTACCGCTGCGGCATGGCGCGCCGGTGTGATGAACGCGTATGGACGCTATTATCTCTTGCTGCCGCGCCGTCTCGCCCGCCGTCTCGCGCCAAATTCCCGGTGACCGGGAATACAGCGAAATCGCGAAATTACCGCTCGAATCGCTGGATCGCTCCCCCGTCCCCTCGCCGAATCAAAGCTTTGCACACAAATTTCCCTATTTTATAGATCAGGGAAATTGGCTGCATCGAGCAGGGAAATATTTCGACGGAACAGAGAACGGGTTTGGTGATTTGCGGTTCGATCAAGGAAACACCAGGGAAACGCCGATGCGTGTCGCCCTCTTTGTAACGTGTTTGGTGGATTTCTTCCGGCCGACAATCGGCTTCGCCGCCGTAAAATTGCTCGAAGAGGCGGGCTGCACGCTCGAGGTGCCGCGCGCGCAGACCTGCTGCGGCCAGCCGGCCTACAATTCGGGCGATCGCGCTGACGCCAAGGCGATCGCCGTGCAGGTGCTCGACGGGTTCGAAGGGTATGATCACGTGGTTGTCCCCTCGGGCTCCTGTGCCGGGATGATTCGCGTTCATTACCCGGAGCTCTTTGCCGACGACCCGGCGGTCTTACCCCGGGCGGAACGCTTCGCCCCGCGCATTTGGGAGCTCGTCTCCTTCCTGGTCGACATTTGCGGGATGCAAACGGTCGACGCACGCTGGGATCATCGGGTGACCTACCATGATGCGTGCTCGGGATTGCGCGAGCTCGGGGTCAAAGACCAGCCGCGCCGGCTGCTCGCATCGGTCGGCGGGCTTACGCTGAAGGAGCTACCGGGGGCCGAGATATGCTGTGGCTTCGGCGGTACGTTTTGCGTCAAATACCCTGACATCTCCGACAAGATGGTCAGCGACAAAGAGGCTGAAATCGTCGGGTCCGGCGCCGAGGCAGTCTTGGCTGGTGATCTCGGCTGCCTGTTGAACATCGCGGGGAAGCTCCATCGCCACGGCCGGCGGATCGAGGTCCGCCACATTGCCGAAGTGCTTGCCGGCATGACGGAGGAAGTCCCGCCGATCGGCCTTCCCCGATAAGGACATGCTCGCAACCAGCCGCGCCTTCGAAGCGAACGCCCGGGCAGGTCTCGCCAACGACAATCTGCAACGCGCACTTGCGCTGATGCGGACCGGTTTTCCACAGCGCCGTCGGCTGGCCGTCGAACGGCTCCCTGAATTCGAGGTGCTGCGCGAAATCGCCAAGTCGATCAAGGACCACACGCTCGAGCACCTCGATTTCTACCTCGAGCTCTTTGAAGAGAACGTCCTCGCTTCAGGCGGCCAAGTTCATTGGGCGCGCTCGCCGGACGAGGCCTGCGCCGCGGTATTGGCGATCTGCCGCTCGGTCGACGCCCGGATCGTGACCAAGGGCAAGTCGATGATCGCCGAAGAGGTCGGGCTCAACGAACGCCTTGAAAAGAACGGTATCACCACGGTCGAGACCGACCTCGGGGAGTACATCATCCAGCTGCGCCACGAGCCGCCGAGCCACTTGATCGCGCCGGCGATCCATCTGATGAAGGAACAGGTCGCCGAAACCTTCCGCGCTGAGCATCTGGCACTCGACCCCGAGCGGTCCCTCGCCGAGGCGCGCCAGCTCTGCGACGAGGCGCGCGCGGTTTTGCGCCCGCGGTTTCTCGCCGCGGATGTCGGTATTACCGGCGCCAATTTCCTGGTTGCCAGCACCGGGTCCAGCATCATCGTTACGAACGAGGGCAACGGCGATCTGACCCAGACCTTGCCGCGCGTCCACATCGTGATGACCAGCCTCGAAAAGCTCGTGCCGACGCTCGAGGATGCGACGACCTTGCTGCGCCTCTTGGCGCGTTCGGCCACCGGCCAGGAGTTCTCGTCCTACACGACGGTGTCAACCGGCCCGCGGCGGCCGGGCGACCTCGACGGGCCGGAGCAATATCATGTCGTGCTGCTGGACAACGGCCGCAGCGCGCTACTCGGCGGCGAATTCCAGGACATGCTCCGCTGCATCCGCTGCTCGGCGTGCATGAACCATTGTCCGGTCTATGCCGCCATTGGCGGTCACGCCTATGGCTGGGTTTATTCAGGCCCGATGGGAGCGGTGCTGACGCCGAGCCTGATCGGCGTCGCGGAGGCCGGGCATCTGCCGAATGCCTCGACCTTTTGCGGGCAATGCGAGAGCGTCTGTCCGGTCAAGATCCCGTTGCCGAAGATGATGCGGCATTGGCGGGAGCGTGAATTTGCCGAGAAGCTCAACCCGCCGGTTTACCGCGCCGGGCTGTCCTTGTGGGCGTGGGTAGCGAAGCGGCCGGCTCTCTACCATGCGCTTGTCGAGCTTGCCAGCCGCGCGCTTGGGTGGCTCGGTCGCGGCCGTGGGCGGTTCCGGACCCTGCCGTTGGCCAACGGTTGGACCGCGGTACGAGACCTGCCGGCACCAGAGGGCCGTAGCTTTCACAGCTTGTGGGCCGAGCGACGAAACGGCGGTACGGTGAAATGAGTGAGGCGCGCGAGCAGATCCTTGCCGGCATCAGGCGCTCGCTCAAACGGGGCCGGCTCGACGCGGCGCGCGAAACCGAGCTGCGGGATAGGGTTGCGGCCCATCGGCGGAATTTGGTTCCGGCGCGGGCGGCGGCGCTCGATGACCCGGGCCGGGTCGACTTGTTTGTCGAGATGGCCGAGGGCGTCCAGGCGACGGTCGCTCGGGTGAATTCGCCCGCCGCGGTGCCGGAGGCAGTCGCGCGCTATCTTGCAGCTGAAAACCTTCCCGCCGATCTGGTCCTGGCCCCCGACTTGAGCCTCGATGACATCCTTTGGGATGCTCGGCCGCTGCTGCGCACCCGCCGCGGCCGGGCCGAGGCGGGGGATACGGTCAGCCTGACGCGCTGCTTCGTCGCAATCGCCGAGACCGGGACCTTGATGCTGATCTCCGGGGCCGAGACCCCGACGACGCTGAATTTTCTGCCCGACACCCATATCGTGCTCGTATATGCGGATCAGGTCGTCGCCACCTATGAGGATGGCTGGGATCGGCTGCGGACCGATGGCGGGATGCCTCGCGCGATCAATTTCATCACCGGGCCGTCGCGAACGGGAGATATCGAGCAGCGCATTGAGCTCGGTGCCCACGGACCCCGGCGGCTCCATATCATTCTCGTCGACGACCGCCAGAAAGCGACTGATGGCGAAAGCAAATAACCCGGTTCTGGCCCCGGGCGACCGGCTGTGGCGCGAAGCCGTGCGAAACGTGACGCCGATGCGCGGGCGCGCCGCTGCGGTCTTACCGGCATCGGGCTCGGCAGCACCGGCGACAGCCGAGGAAAGGCACGGCGGGCAGCGGGTTCGGCCTCCGGCCCTGGACCATTTTTCGGGGGTCGACCGTGCCAGCGCCGAGCGGCTGAAGCGAGGCCTCTACCCGATCGAGGCCTGTCTCGATCTGCACGGAAGGACCCAAGCCGAAGCGCATCACGCGCTCGCCGCGTTCGTCCACAGCTCGTCTGAAGCCGGGCGGCGCTGCGTGCTCGTCATCACCGGCAGGGGTCTCGGTCCAAGCGGGCCGGGGGTGCTCAAGAGTGCGGTTCCGCGATGGCTCGAAGAAGTGGGATTGCGGCGAAGAATCCTCGCGATCGCGCCGGCGCAACCCCGACACGGGGGAGCAGGCGCGCTCTACCTGCTGCTGCGCCGGCGTCGGGTCGAGCCTCCCCGCTGACCTGCTACATTCCTTCGAAGCCACCGACCTCGGGATCGAGGCATCGGCGCAGCCGCGCCGCCGCGATGCGCGCAAAGCGGAGGGTCAGTGCGCGGCGCCGGTTGGGGTTGAGCGGCGTCGTGCGGCCGTCGCGCAGCAAGGCCGCGCCGAACGGG
>DASQCY010000097.1:0-1644 GCA_035634495.1 Allostellaceae bacterium | reverse complement strand
GGTTAGTGACGGGCCGGGACTTCGCGAGCACTGTCGGAGCGGGGCCATCCCCATGGCCCCGCAATTAAATTGTCCCACAGCAGATCAAGCTTAGGGTAGCTATTCGGTACCGCGCCGGCCGGGCAATCGAGAAATTTGGAGCGGTAAAGAGGCACCGCGCGGCGTGATGCTGCTTTGTGCCAGCTTTCAAATACGAAGTTGCCGAGCCGATCACGGTTCGACCGTGGCGACGAGTTCTTGTTGCGCGGCCCTCACGAAATGAAGGCGCGACCCGAACTCAACGATGCATAGAGAGACAAAGAAAGCCCCGGGGTGAGGCCGGGGCTTTCAAGGAGAAGCTAATGCGATCCAGGGATCAAGGTGCCCTAGAGACGCCCCGATACTATCCCACAGCACAAATCACGCAAGGCGCGGATCGCACAAGCGCCCCGACCCGTCACGGCCACGCGACGGGCCGGGACGTGTCATCTGCACCGGCGACATGCTTCGCTCCGCGTGAGGCCCGCAATCAAAAAGAGCGAGACACAAAGACACAGGGCTATAGCCTCTAGTTACGAACGGCACGCTGCCGGGCGATGCGGCCCCAAAACGAAAAGGAACCTAGCGGCTGGCGCCGGGCGCGCCGGTCTCGCCCCATGAGATCATGGTCAAACAGGGCAGAATCCTCCCGGTCGAATACTGGGCCGATCCGTTCTAACGAGTGACCAGCGCGACCTCGGCCACGAGGTAGGCGATGCGCGCGATGACGGCAAGGAGTCGCAGGGTAGAGCGAGCTGAGGGCCCTGTTCCGTGGGCGATAACGCGACCCTAGTTCGGGACCGCCGTCTTGGGGTTCGGCGGGTAAGCCGAGTTCTTTTGGGTGCCGCGGATGAGATCGAGCGCGGTGTGGAGCGCCTTGTCGTCCTTCGGATCCGGCGGGATATAGGACTGCGAGCCGGTCTGCTCGTCGCCTTGGGCCTTGAGGTGGCCGCGTAGCGAAGCCTCGCCGCGCGTGTCGGTGCGCGCTTTGAGCTCCTCGGGCACGTCTTGCAGCACCTCGATGTCGGGCGAGATACCCTTCGCCTGGATCGAGCGTCCGGACGGGGTGAAGTAGCGCCCGGTTGTCAGCCGCAACGCTCCGTTGCCGGAACCGAGCGGAATGATGGTTTGCACCGAGCCCTTGCCGAACGAGCGCGTGCCGATGATGGTCGCGCGCCGGTGATCTTGGAGCGCACCCGCCACGATTTCGGAGGCCGAGGCCGAGCCGCCATTGATCAGCACGATGACGGGTTTGGTCTCGGTGAGGTCGCCCGCGCGCGCGTTGAACCGCTGTGTTTCCTCGGCGGTGCGCCCGCGCGTTGACACGATCTCGCCCCTCTCCAGGAAGGCATCGGAGACCGAGATCGCCTGATCGAGCAATCCGCCCGGATTGTTGCGCAGGTCGATCATGAAGCCCTTAAGCTTGTCACCGGCCTGGGCGGAAATCTCAGCGATCGCCTTCTTCAGGTCCTCGGTGGTCTGCTCGTTGAATTGGCTGATGCGGATGAAACCGACGTCGTCGCCCTCGAGGCGCGAGCGCACCGAGCGCACCTGGATGCGCGCGCGGGTGATGGAGATCTCAATCGGCTTGTCCTGGCCCTTGCGCATGATCTTGAGTTTGATCTT
>DASQCY010000096.1:0-2231 GCA_035634495.1 Allostellaceae bacterium | reverse complement strand
GCGGTTCGCGGTCATCATCGCGCCGGGTAATCTGCGACCGTGTCGCGGCCAAAGTTATAGGCCGGTGTTTGAGCTGCTGCTTCCGGACCCGACGAGAATGGCCTGCATCCGGCGCAAGACCTCACATCGTGAAAGAGGAAGTGGACGATGAAAGCTGGCGTGGTTTATCCGCAGACCGAACTTCGCGGCGATACAGGGGCGGTCAAGGCGTTTGCCCAGGCGGCCGAAGACCTGGGTTACGACCATATCGTGATCTACGATCATGTCCTGGGTGCCGTCCATGCCGGCCGAGAACCGAAATTGACCGGCCCCTATAAAGAAACCGATCCGTTCCACGAGCCGCTGGTCACCTACGCCTACCTCGCCGGCGTCACCAAGAAGCTCGAATTGGTAACGGGCGTGATCATCCTGCCGCAGCGGCAGACAGCACTCTTCGCCAAACAGGCTGCCGATGTCGACCTGTTCTCGGACGGCCGGCTTCGCCTGGGTGTCGGGGTCGGTTGGAACTGGGTGGAATACGACGGCCTCGAAATGTCCCGACATTTTCGCCGCCGCGGCCGGCGGCAGGAGCATCAGATCGCCTTGCTCCGCAAGCTGTGGCAGGAGCCTGTGGTCGACCATGAAGACACCGACCACCGGATCGACAGAGCCGGGATCTTGCCGCGCCCGAAACGGCAGATCCCTATCTGGTTTGGAGGTTTCAGCGAGGCCGCCTACGACCGGGCGGCCAGGATCGGGGACGGGTTCCTTTTTTCGGGCCGGACTCAAACCGAGGCGGTCCAGATCAAGGCGCGGATCGTGGCCAAGCTGCGCGAGCTCGGAAGGGATGCCGATGCCTTCGGCTTTGAGTCGATCCAGCGATACGATCGCGGGGACAACCAATGGCGGGGCGATATTGCGGCGTGGCGCGAGGCCGGGGGGAGCCACATATCCGTCGTGACGATGGGGGCGAACTTCGACACGGTGGAGGGCCACATCGACGCCATCAAGCGCTGGCGCGACGTCTACAACTCGGTCCGTTAGAGCTCTGCAGCGCCGTACTCCTTCCCAATAGGGCGGCGCATCGGTTCTTAAATCGCTGATGCACCCTGGGGACACCGGTGGTCGCCGGCGTCCACCAGAGCGGAAGGACCTTCCCTAAAGGACGGCCCTCCTCAGTTTTTGCTGTGCGATAAGGTCAGGCAGCTTACCGAGCAACCCCGACGATCTTGTTGCCATCGGGGTCACGAAGATAAGCGAGATAAGCGCCATTTGGGCGCTTGCCAGGCGGATCCTCGATTGACGTGCCGCCATTCGCGACACCGGCTTTGTGCCACGCTTCGGCTTGCGCCGCATCTTTCATGACAAAACCGATTGTGCCGCCATTGGCGTGGCTGGCCGGCTTGCCGTCGATGGGCTTCGATACCATGAAACGGCTGCCATTGTGGGAGTAGGCCAGTCGGCCTCTTGCGTCCTCTGTACCAGGTTGAGCCCCCATTGCGGCAAAGAGGGCATCGTAGAATTTCTTTGACCGGGCGATATCGTTGCTGCCGATCATGATGTGGCTGAACATTTCGTTTTCTCCTTTATGAGCATTGCATTCCCGCGCCTCTGCCCGTAAGCGGAAAGGGGCCTGCGGGCCGGACAGTATGACGGGCCGACGATCGGCAAAGGAGCAAAATCTCTCCACTCTTCGAGTGTAGGAGCGCGAGCATCCCGATCTTCATCAAAAGATTAGGCAGCAAGCCACACGAGAGGACCACACGGCTTCGGTTGAATGACTATGCCGGTGGTAATTGGAGCGAATGGCCTCCTGATCTTCGGATACGAGAGGTTCCGGACGCGAGGGCTGTCGTACGTCCCTTTTACTCGCCTACGAGCTGAATGTTATCATTTTGTGAGCGGATTGTCAGGCGAGAGCAGGAATGATCGTGTGTTCGGCGAGGCGCCGGCCGACAGCGATGCCAGGTTAGTGGAAGGCCGGCGGGGTCGGGCATTACGCGGAGAGGCTGCCCTTCGCTCGAACGAATGCAAGGCGGGGCCGCCGGAGCGACAGCCCCATCCCGACTAAATCTACATCGTCGGGTCAACTCCGGGACGCGAGCTGACGCTCGGCATCGGCGACGTAGCGCCGCTCTCCAGTCGCCGGGTTGAAAAACACCGTGACCAGCCGCCCGGTTTCCGGATCGACAAAACGTTCCGGCGTGGCTTGCCAGTTGCGGCCTAAGCGGTCATCCGTCAAACCCTGGTAG
>DASQCY010000095.1:0-4701 GCA_035634495.1 Allostellaceae bacterium | reverse complement strand
CGAATCGGCCCATCCAGTCATCACCCGGCCCGTGATCGCGACCACCAACCAGCTCTGAGCCTCTACGGACCGCGGATCGAGCGCCAACGCGCGCTCGAACAGGCGGATCTGCTCCGCGAATCTGTCACGCGATGGCGGCTTTTCCTGTGCGGCGCGTCCCCGGAGAATGTAGTCCAGCGCCCTCGGGATGTTCGGTCGTTCGGCCGGCCTCGGTCCTGACCAGCTGCAGGTTGAGCGTAACCGCGATCCGGATCGTGATCTCGTCTTGCAACGCGAACAGATCGCTTGTGTTGCCATCGAACCGGTCGGCCCAAAGGTGCGCGTCGCTCTCGGCATCGATCAGCTGGGCATTGACGCGGACCTGGCTGCTGGCCCGACGGACACTTCCTTCCAGGACATAGCGCACACCCAACTCGCGGCCAATCTGCCTGGTGTCGATCGGCTTGTTCCGATAGGTGAACGCAGTATTGCGCGAGATAACGAGCATGTCCGCGATCCGCGACAGATCGGTCGTCAGATCCTCGGTGATCCCGTCCGCGAAATACTGCTGCTCCGGGTCATTGCTGAGGTTGGCGAACGGCAGCACGACTATCGATTAGACGCGGCGCAGCGACGGGCGGTGAACTTGAGGTGGTGGGCGACACACTTGCTGTCGGCGAGCCGGCCACGCCTTGCGCGTGCACCGCATAAACCCGAACTGATCGCGCGATGTTCTTGACGCTCCGCTCACCTCTGTCCTCGAAGACGTAGGGGAGCCGGTCGCCGATATGGTCGCGCACGGTGCCCGAGACGCAGACGCCACCCGGCGCCGCCAACCCCTCCAACCGTGCAGCGATGTTGACGCCGTCGCCGTAAATGTCGTCGCCGTCGGCGATCACGTCGCCGAGATTGACCCCGATGCGAAAGCGCAGGCGGCGCGCCTCGGCGAGATCCAAATTGCGGATGGCCATCGCGCTTTGAATTTCGGCCGCGCAGCGCACGGCGTCGACGACGCTAGCGAACTCCGCCGGCACGCCGTCGCCGGTGGTCTTGACAATGCGGCCGTGGTGTTCACGGATCTTTGGATCAACGAGTTCCGCAAGATGCGCCTTAAGGCGTTCGTGCGTGCCCTCCTCGTCCGCGCCCATCAGGCGCGAATACCCCGCCACATCGGCGGCTAGGATCGCGGCAAGACGGCGGGTCGAGGCCATGGCCGGGGCAGGACCCCCTCGTCGAAGAGATCGAATGGACCCAAACTATATCACGACCCGTGCCTCGCGACATCGCGGCAGGAGGCTCGGTGAACCCCCGGCTAGCGAAGCGGGCTGCGATTTCCTATAGTCTAAGTGAATGGCAAACCTCTGGCAGGATCGTGGAGCATTAAAATGGCAGACGGCACATCTCCTGTGGTTCCGGCGACCCCCGCGGAAGCGCTGACCCCCACGGGCATCAACCACCTGGTGATCAACGTGCGCGACATCGAGGAATCGCACCGCTTCTGGACCGAGATCCTCGGCTTCAAGCAGGTCGGCGTATCGCTGCGGCGCGGCGGCAAGATGCGCTTCTACAGCGGCGACCACAGCGGCCGGATGAACCACCACGACATAGCGCTTTGCGAGAACCCGGACCTACCGGCGCCGCCCGCGGATTGGGACATGTTCAAGACGCCGGTTGCGGTCAACCACATCGCGATCTCGATGCCCAACCGCGAGGCGTGGCTCAAGCAGCTCGCCTTTCTGCGCAGCAAGGGGGTCAAGTTTCATCGCCGAGTCAATCACGGCATGACCCACAGCCTCTACATCAGCGACCCGAACGGCTACGGCGTCGAGGTCCTGTACGAGCTGCCGCGAGAGGTTTGGGGCAACGACATCCAGGGCGCCCTCGGCTATGCCGAGCAGCTGCCGACCGAAGGCGACGAAGCTTTTGTCGACGACACGGACTACCCGACCTTCGGCGCAGCCAAGGAGCCGACGGCAACCTGACCTGGCGCGACACCGCGCTGTGTCCGTCCTTGTTCATCGCCGCCTCGAGGCCGGATTTAGGTCCGATAGCTGTCGTTGTAGCGCCTGAGGAAAGCCCACACGCGCTCGGTCTGCGGCGCGAACGGGAGGCGGTCGGGTTTTCGCTCCTCGACTATGACCCCGCCGTCCATGAAGACGATGCGGTGGACGACGTCGCTGGCGAAGCTCGTCTCGTGGGTGACGACAACCATCGTCGTGCCGTCGCTCGCGAGCTGCTGCATCGCCGCTAAGACCTCGCCGGTGCGGCTCGGCGCGCCAGTTCAATCCCGGTTGTGATCCCCGCGAACTGGGCATGGCTGGCTTCGAGTTCGTCCTCCGTGGTCGCGAAGTTGGTGCGCCTCAGGTCGGCTTGGCGCAACGTCGGGTGTCGCGTGTGGACGCACGGTGCTGCGGGTCGCTTGTCTGATCGCCAAATACGAAACGCCCTAGGGATCAAGCCTTGAACAGCGCCGTCGACAGATTTGCCGGCTGGAGGAGACTGTGGTTTGCCGGCCTCGCCGCAATTGTCATCGGGTATGCGCTGCTGGGCAGCCTTAGCCCAGTCTCTGGTGACGATCCGTTTTTCTTGTTGAACGACGCGCGCTGGCTCGTCGAGCACCATGAGATCCCTTCAGTCGACCATTTCTCGTACACCGCGCAAGGGCAGCCGTGGATCTACCCGGTCGGCGGTAGCCTTCTTTTCTACGGGCTCTGGCTGATCGGCGGTTATGCGCTGCTATCGTGGTTTGCCGCATCGGCGACGGCGGCAACGACGGCGCTGCTGCTGCGGAACGGATCGGTGATTTCTGCCGTATTGACCGCTTTAGCGATTCCGTTGATTGCCGTCCGCACTGGTGTCCGCGCCGACCTGTTTACCACATTACTCTCGGCCGCCTATCTCGCCCTGCTGTGGCGCTATCATAAAACTAGCCGGGCTAGGTTGTGGCTGCTGCCGGTGTTGATGATTCTATGGGTCAACGCGCATCTCGGGTTCTTCTTGGGTCTAGGGTTGATCGGCGGATACATATTAGTGGAAGGCTTGGAATTTTTCTGGCCGGATCGGCGGCGGGCGGCAGCCGAGCGATTGTGGCGAGCAGGGCCTTGGTTCGTCGTGACCGCGGCAGCGACAGTGGTCAATCCGTTCGGGCTCGAGATCTACGGCGCCGTTCTCCGACAGCTGACGGCCCCTCAGCTCGAGATGATGTGGGAATGGCAGCCGGTTCCGATAAACTGGAGGACGCTGCGGCTGATCGGTTCGCCCGTCAGCTCGGAAGGCGCCTTCGTGCTGGTAATGCTCATCGCCGTCGCAATAGCGGTGGTCGGGGTGTGCCGCAAGCAGTTCGGCGCAGGGATTCTACTGCTCGGCGCGGTGATAGCCACGATTCAGCACATCCGTTCCCTGGCCCTGCTCGCGATCGTCACCGTCATCGTGGGCAGCAGCGTGCTGGACGGGATCAAGATGCCAATTGGTCAATGGGGGAAGCCCGTCGTCGCGGCTATTCTGGCGATAGTGCTCACCAGCCTAATGATTGACATGGGCGCGCGGAAGTTCCCCCTACTCGGGGGCTGGCTGTCGCGCGAATACCCGGAAGGCGCCATCTCCTTCATCGAAAGGGAGCACATCCCGGCGCAGATCCTGGCGACCCGGTTCGGCTCCTACTTTACCTGGCGCCTCTGGCCAAAGTACCTCGACTATTGGGACGCGCGGACGATCCCGTTCGGCCGAGAGGTGCTGGCGCAACTGGGTTGGTTGGCAGCGCTGCCGCCGGAGGCGCCGGAATGGCAACAGGCAGCTGAGCAATACGACATTAATGCCGTTCTCGGCGTGCGCGGTCCGCTCGGCTTCCGGCTTCCAGAGTTCTGTGCGAGCCGTCAATGGATACCGGTATACCTCGATGAGGTATCCGCTGTCTTCGTGCGGCGCCGCCCCGAAAACGAGGAGTTCAACCGGCTCCGTATCGACTGCGACACCGCCCGGATGCGCGGCGCCGATCGGAGTTGACCCATCAGCGACTGATGTCGGGAGCCGGCAAGGCGGAGAACCGTCTTCCGCACGGGGCGTGCCGACCAACCCCGTTTCTGCACACGGGTGGTACCTCGGAATCCTGGAAGTCAAATCCGGTAGCGGTCGTTGTAGCGCCTGAGGAAAGCGCGCACCCGCTCGGTCTGCGGCGCGAATAGGAGCTGGTCGGGCTTGCCTTCCTCGACGATGACGCCGCCGTCCATAAACACGATCCGGTCGGCGATGTCGCGGGCGAAGCTCATCTCGTGGGTCACGACGACCATCGTCATGCCGTCGCTTGCGAGCTGCTGCATCGCCGCCAACACCTCGCCGACCAGTTCGGGGTCGAGCGCCGAGGTGATCTCGTCGAACAGCATGATCTTGGGGTCCATCGCCAACGCCCGGGCGATTGCCACGCGCTGTTGCTGACCGCCCGAAAGCCGGATCGGGTGTTCGGCGGCCTTGTCAGACAGCCCGACCATGGCGAGGAGCTCGCGAGCACGGGCCTCGGCCTGCCGACGCTCGATACGCTTCACCCGGATTGGCGCGGCGACGACGTTCTGCAGTACATTCATGTGTGGGAAGAGGTTGAAGCTCTGGAACACCATGCCGATCCGCTCGCGCGCTCTGGCGATCTCACGCTCCGACATGCGCGATCGCCGGCCGCTGCGCCCGTCAATGCGGTAGCCGATCGGCTCGCCGTCTATCATGATCGTCCCG
>DASQCY010000094.1:0-7026 GCA_035634495.1 Allostellaceae bacterium | reverse complement strand
AAATCCATTCACTTCAGTGGCTTACTGGATTCCGGCTCTCCGTGGAGCCTGTCCTTGGGCCGGCCAAAGGCCGGACCCGTGGGCTACGGCCGGAATGACGAAGTCGGAGCGTCATTGGCTTTTTTTTTGCAACCTGTTACGCCCATCCGGCCAGATAGCCCCTCCGGCCTCAATAGCGTGGTGGCCACGGATACGACGGCGCACCGTTCAAACGATTGAGCTCCTGTCGGTTCAAATCATCGGTGGTGGCGTTGCTTGACGATCCCGGCGGCGGATAGTTCGGCGGGGCATAGCCTGGGGCCGGCGCATAAGCCGGCGCCGGTGCGGAATATGGCGGCGGCGCATATCTCCGGGCCCGCCATGCATGCGCATAGTCTTCATTGTGTTGCTGTTGCAGGTATCCCGCTGCGCTTCTGGTCATTGGCAGCGCCAACCCCGGTGCCCACGATCGCGCCCGAAGCCGCTCCGATGCCGGCGCCCCGGCGACCGGAATGGAGCCCTGAGTGACGAGTTTCTTTGCGGATGCTCAAAGGCACGGGCAACTGGCGATCACGATCTAACGAGCAGAAGCGCTTGCGATTTGTTGCCGCATTACGGCGAGAATAGCCTGGACCTGCCCACCGTTGCGTTCCACCACACCTTCGAGCTGAGACCGCCCGTTCGCCGCCATGCTGAGGCCCTCGATGATGACGTCGCTGATCTTGTACATGCCGTTGCGTGTGCTCAGGCGCCAATCGACTCTGATCGGACGAAGCGTCGGGCCGTGTCCCGCCCAAGCGCCGGATCCGCGGGTGATCTCGCTGGAGACGATCGCCCCATCCGGATCGGACCGGATACTGATCACCCTTGGACCACTGCCGCCATTGGCGTGCTCCAACAACGTCTCACTATAGGTGAGCACGACGAAATTCTCGAAGAGCGCCAGGAATTCCTGCTGCTCTGACGGGGTGAAAATCCGCCAAAATCGGCCGAGAACAAAGCGGCCTAAGCCGGGGACGTCGAAATCCTCGCGGAACAACTCGCGAAATCCTGCAAGTTTCTGCTGCGGAGAGGTACAGCTGCTTACCGCCTGGAGTTGTTTGCCGAGATTGTCGATGAACGCGGCTGGATCCGGGCCAGCCGCCGCCGGAAGCGCGGGTGGAAGTGCTCCGGTGATCAGGACCACGACGGTAGTTAGAAGGAAACGTCGCAACACGGCAGACACCTTGGAGACCGTTGGTGGATTAGAGATGACCGCTGTCCGGTGAACGGAGTGTGAAACGGGTAAGATGTTCGCTCAATTTTCCCGCCAGGGTGCCGCTCACGCTCGCCTCATCCCCGCGCAATGGTTCGATGTCGCGATCTTGTCGACAAAGCGAATGAGAGTTTCTGCCTAGCGGCTGCTGCTCGACCGGTCCCGCAGCTTGCTGATTGGTACGCGCGGTTGTGGCTGTGGTGGGCCGACGCGGGACCAACGTCACAAGCCCGATCGGCATCGTCCCAGGCGCCGATAGCCCCAGCGATCGCAACGGTGCCCGAGGTGGCAACCCTTCGTGCAGCCTCGGCGCACCGTCGCACGCTCCCGGTATGCTAGCTGGGCTGAAAAGCCAGGCTCATCGATGCGAAACCACCGGCGACATTAAGACCGGTGCCGCCTTCGACGCTGACTGGCTGCAGCGAGACCGTATGGCTGGAGCCGCCAACCAGCACATTGGCGCCGACCCCTACCCCGACCGTGACGCTTGCGGTTGCGCCTCCATAAGTGCCGGTTAGCGACCCTGGTGGCAGGGCGACGGTCGGAGCGACGACCGTCCAGACGATTACTGCGTCTTGCACGTACCCGATATCAACGCCGAATTTCGAGAACGTGCCGACATAGTGTTCCGGAAGACCCGCCGCCGGCAAGAACGTGCACTGCAGATCACGCGACGAGCCCAAGACATAGCCAAAACCGCTGGCCATATCGCAGGTCATTACCCCGACCCTCACGTCTTGTGCTTGTGCCGGCGTTCCGAGCGCCAAGCCGCCTGTTACCACGCCGAGCGCACCGAGTGCTACTCCAAGTCTGCTAAGCATTGTGTCAATCTCCTGCTTGATTTCGACAACATCCGCGACAGCCGATCGTTACGAGGCCGATCGCTGCTCAGGTTCTCCAAAGAAACTGGGCAGCCGGGGCCTTGCTGGCTTTGGGATGCAGCCACGCACCCGCACAATCCCTTGAAAAAGCTAATCAACCCTGAAGAGAGAGCGCGTGCCGTTGGTAATCGCCGCTTTTAGCGCGTGAGTGTGCTATACGGTTGGTACGCCGAGCCCGGACCCCGATCAGGTCCCTGCGCGTAGTCGTATCGTCGGTTGGGCTAGAAGCGTTGGCGCGGGGGATGTTCGATTTGCCTCAAGTCGGCATTTGCACAGCAGACCTTTCACGGGACCGTCACTCCAGGCCTGAGGTCACAAAGCCGAGTGAGGTTCTCATCAACCCTTTCGTGAGTAGCACATGGACGTTGACGTTCGACCTTGCGCCTCGGCAGACGAAGTCAAGCAAGCCATTGCGCCGATCGCGAACTACTTCGGCCGCTCTGCGCCCGATGAGGAACTAGCGGAGCGGCTGATCCGTGTGTTGCCCGCCGAGCGCGTCTACGCCGCGTGGGAGGGCGGTCGGACGGTCGGCGGCCTAGGCGCCTTTCCATTTCAGCTGACAGTCCCCGGCGGAAGGGTATCCGCGGCCGGCGTGACTATCGCCGGAGTCCTGCCTACCCACAGGCGGCGGGGCATCTTGCGGGCAATGATGCGAGCCCAACTCGATGCCGCCCACGCTCGCGGCGAACCGGTCGCTTATTTGTGGGCTACCGAAGGCACCATTTACGGCCGCTTTGGCTTCGGGTTGGCGTCATTCACGGCCGAGATAGATCTGGCGCGTGACCGATCGGCGTTCCACATGCCGTTTTCATTCTTCGGACGCGTTCGGCTGGTCCCACTCAGCACAGCCGAGCAGCTCCTTGCCCCAATCTACGAACGGGCGGCTGTCGAGACGCCGGGCATGTTCGCGCGCAGCTCGGCGTGGTGGCAGGCCCGTAGGCTTGTCGATCCACAACGGCTGCGCCAAAGCAATGGGGATTTGCAATGCGCCGTCCTCGAACAAGAGGGTCGTCCGACGGCGTACGCGCTCTATAGGATAAACCCGGCATTTCATCGGGGAATACAGACAGGCTCGATCGCGGCGATCGAGGTCGTCGCAGCCTCGCCTGAGGCAACGCGTGGCATCTGGCGATATTTGCTGGACATCGACTGGATGGCGCGTGTGAAAGCTGATCTGTTGCCGGTGGACCATCCGCTCCTGCTGCTGATGGCGGAGCCGCGCCGGCTGGATTTCACACTTAGGGATGGGCTCTGGGTGCGCTTGGTCGACATCAAGACTGCGCTGGCGGCACGGTCTTACCAGCCTCCGGGCTCCTTGGTCATCGAAGTCATCGATGAATTTTGCCCGTGGAATGCTGGCTGCTGGCGGGTTGGTTCCGAGGGTGTCGAGCGCACTGACGACGCACCCGGCCTGCGCTGCGATGTCAGCACCCTCGGCTCGGCATATCTGGGCGGCTTGACTTGGAGCCAGCTGGCACGCGCTCTACGGGTTCAAGAGTTGATCTCTGGCGCCGTTGGACATGCGGATGCGATCTTCCAAGTAGGAAAAGCACCCTGGTGCCCTGAAATTTTTTAGCTAACAGATCGCACCAACGCGCTCAAGCGATTGCAGAATTTCATGGAGGCCGTCTCACAGCCATGACGATCCATGCCCGCCTAGCGGTCGCCACCCATCTGATCCACGAGGCTGGAGATCTCGCAGCTGGATATTTTGCGCGTCGCGTGACCCTGACACGCGAGACGAAGGGGCCGCAGGACTTCGTCAGCGTCGCCGACCGCGAGGTAGAGGCGCTGATCCGCACCCGGCTGGCCGAGGCCTTTCCGGAGGATGGTTTTCTCGGGGAGGAGAGCGGGGGAGGGGCGGGCGAGCGCTGCTGGGTTGTCGATCCGATCGACGGGACCAACAATTTCCTTCGCGGCCTTCCCTTGTGGGGCGTCTCGATTGCCTATGCGATCGTCGGCGAGCCGGTGATCGGATTGATTTATCTGCCGTGCGTCGGCCGACTTTACTCGGCGGTCCGCGGTGGCGGCGCCTGGTGCGACGGCGTGCCGATACATGTGAGCCGTGCCACCGATCTCGCCCAGGCGACGATCACAGTCGGCATCTCCCGGCGCACGTCGCCCGATTTATCTTTGCCCATGATCGAAACCGCGCTGCGCAGCGGCGGTGCGCTGCGCTGCATGGGTAGCTGCGTCGTCGCCCTCACGATGGTGGCCGAGGGGACGGCCGACGGCTATTTTGAGGCGCATATCCAGGCGTGGGATTGCCTGGCCGGCGTTCTAATTGTCCGCGAGGCGGGTGGCCGGACAAACGAGGTTCCCGGACCCGTCATGCTGGCGCGTGGCGGACCATTGCTCGCGAGCGCACCGGCGCTCTTCGACCCATTGGCGGAGGTGGCTGCGGCTCGACTAAACCTCGCCGGAGACTAGTGAAACGCCTTTCCTAACCTCGCGTCCTTTGAATGGCGCGCCAGAGGCGCTCCGGGGTGGCTGGCATCTCGATGTGGCGGATGCCGAGTGCCGAGAGCGCGTCGACCAGCGCGTTGGCGACCGCGGGCAGAGCGCCGACATTGCCCGCTTCGCCGGCACCCTTGACACCGAGCGGGTTGGTCTTGGTCGGCACCGGGTTGCTCTCGCAGTCGATCGCCGAGAGTGTGTCGGCGCGCGGCATCGCGTAATCCATGAACGAGCCGGTCAGCAGCTGACCCGAGGCGGGATCGAACTGGATGTCTTCCATCAGCACCTGGCCGACGCCTTGCGCGATGCCGCCGCAGATCTGGCCTTCGAGCAATAGCGGGTTCATGACGGTGCCGACATCGTCGACGACGCTGTAGCGCAGGATCTCGACCGCGCCGGTCTCCTCGTCGATCTCCAGCTCGCAGATATGACAGCCGTTCGGGAAGTTCTGCTCCTTGCAGGCGAAGGTGGCGCCGGCGATCAGCCCTAAATCCGTCCCCTCGGGCAGGTTCTGCGGGTTCAGCGACTCCCTGGCGATCTCGCCGACCGTGAGCGTGCGGTTCGAGCGCGGGGCCGAGAAGAGGCCATCGTCAAAGCGGATCTCGTCGGACTCGGCGCCGAGGAGGCGGCCGGCGATCGCCTTGGCCTTGGTGACGATTTTTTCAGTCGCCAGATGCACCGCCGAGCCGCCGAGCGAAGCCGAGCGCGAGCCGCCGGTGCCTTCACCGATCGCCACCTTTTCAGTGTCGCCCTGCACGTAATGCACCTGGTCGGGGTGGATGCCGAGCCGGTCGCACAAGAGCTGCTTATAGACGGTCTCGTGGCCCTGGCCCTGGGTGATCGAGCCCGACACCAGGGTCACGGTGCCGCTGCGGTCGAAGCGGATCTCGGCCGCCTCGAAGCCTCCCGCTGCGGCGCGCTCGATCGTGTTGGCGAGGCCGAGGCCGCGCAATTTCCCGCACCGGCGCGCCTCCGCGCGGCGCCCTTCGAAGCCGGCGGCCTCGGCTAGCTCGAGCGCCATGTCGAGGCACTTTTCGAACTCGCCGCAATCGTAAGTGAAGGTCAGGCCCGATTTGAACGGCATCGCTTCGGGCGGGATCGTATTGCGCCGGCGCAATTCGACCGGATCGATGCCGAGCTCGGCGGCTGCCTCATCGACCATTCGCTCGATGACATAGCCCGCCTCTGGCCGGCCGTTGCCGCGATAGGCCCGCATCGGGTTGGTATGGGTGTAGACGGCGGTCACGTCGGCATGCACCGTGGGGGTGCGATAGACCCCGGCCAGGGTCCCGAGATTGTTGACAAAGGCGTTGGAGCCGGCCTGCGGGTAGGCGCCGACGGCCGCGATCGTCTTGACCCTGAGGCCGAGAAAATGACCGTCTTGGTCGAGCGCCAGCTCGGCCTCGGTGACGTTGTCGCGCGCCTGGGCGTCGCCCAAAAAAGCCTCCGAGCGGGTGCTCGTCCACTTGACCGGCCGTCCCACGAGCTTCGAGGCGAGCAATACCAGCGCGACCTCGTTGTAGATCGCCGATTTCATGCCAAAGCTGCCGCCGATGTCGCCGGCGACGACGCGCACCCGGCTCTCCGGCACCCGCAGAATCTGCGAGAGCTCGGCGCGATAGCCGTGGACGCGCTGCAGGGTGGTGTAGATCGTGTAGCGGCCCTCGGCGGCGTTGTAGTCGCCGATCGAACCGCGCGGCTCCATCGTCGCGGCGGTCACTCGGTTGATGACGAATTTGCGCTTGACGACATGCGCGGCGCCGGCGATGGCGGCGTCGGTCGCCGCCTTGTCGCCTTCGAGATACACAAAGGAAACATTGTCGGGGGCCTCGTCCCACACCCGCGGGATGCCGGGCTTCACCGCATCCTCCGTCGAGACGACTGCAGGCAGAGGCTCATATTCGACCTCGATCATTTCGGCGGCGTCCGCCGCCTGATGGCGGGTCTCGGCGACGACAAACGCGACGTAGTCGCCGACCCAGCGGACGTGATCCTTGACCAAAGCCGGGAAGCGCGGCCGATAGGCTGACGAGCCGTCGCGCCGCCTATTTCCCGAGGCCGAAGGCAGGTCGCGCCACCCCGAGGCCTCCCAGTCCGCACCGGTCAGCACCGCGAGCACGCCCGGGACGGTCTTGGCCTTCGCCGTGTCGATCGAACGGATGCGCGCATGCGCGTGCGGTGAGCGCAGAACATGACCAAACGTCATGCGCGGCAAGACCATGTCGTCGACATAGCGTCCGCCGCCGCGCAACAACCGCGGATCCTCGAACCGCGACACCGGCTGACCGAGCGCGAATTCACCCATCTCTGCCCTCCCGAATGGTTTGGCCGTCTTGCGTCACCGAAACGCGTCGATGATGGTAATCTCTTCCGGTCGTTTGGCCAAAGCCGAGCTTAGTTTACTACAATCACAAATTGAACCGTTTCCCCCTCGTTGTTGCACCTGCAGCAAAT
>DASQCY010000093.1:0-6324 GCA_035634495.1 Allostellaceae bacterium | reverse complement strand
CCGATCGGTCCGTTGCCGAGCTCGTTCTCGTGGTTGCCCGCGGCGGGCATCCAGGGACGATTACGGGCGCTGCGGCTGTTGTTCTCCCAGAAATCCCACCAGGTCCGTACCCGATCCTCGGCGACATTGGCGTAGCAGAGGTCGCCATTGAGCAAGTGAAACAAAGGCTGTAGCCGCTCCACGCCGAGAACCGTATCGGCCGCCGCCGGCGAGCCGAGATTGTCATTCACATATACGGTCGGGGAATTGCCTATCTTCATACCCTCTGGCGGCATGTATTTCCTGGCCGCGGTCGGCGTGGCCTGATCGCCGAAGCTGGTGAACGTGAACCGCGCGCGGCCGCGTGGGGCGGTTCGGAACGTGCCGAACTCCGGCGCAGCGCCGTCGTGAGATGCCCCGTACAGATAAGCGGTGTCGGCCGGCAGCTCGCCAATTTTCGCATGATAGGCGTAGACGACCTGGCCTGACTTTGCGTCGGTGTAGCTTATCTCTTTTGCCGCGACGACGCGCTCGAGCTTGCCATCGAGAGCCCCGAGCATGGCGCGGGGATTGCGCACGGACTGCAGAGCGTGCCACGACACCACCATCTCCGACGATGCACCCGCGCCGAACTGCAGATGCAGTCCGGAGACCGGTGGTGCGGTCATCGGATCAGGCGATGGAGGTGGTGCAGGTGCGGCCCGAGCAACGCCGCTTCCGAAAAGAGACGCCGCGACCGTGGCCCCACCTGCGATTCCCGCAGCGGCGAGCAGCTTGCGACGGCTCAGCTCGAGATTGAATTCGGTGTCTCGTGTGATCATGGCCGCGAGGTCGCTCCACGGTTGCTGCAGTAGCCTACCACGACTCGATGACAGTTCGGCGAACCTGTGACAGGCCGTTAGGCCACACTGGCCCGCATTCCAGTTCGGCGAAATAGACGGCCTTCGATTATTTCCATGCCGTCGGGCTGCCGTGGAACCGCCGTCGCAAGGCGACGCTCGGCGCGATGTCCCTCACCCCCCAGATCGGCGCCGGCGCGTTCACGCGATAGCTCGCGTGGCCACAGGCGGTCCACAAGGACGCGCGTGTCCTCAGCCGCCGGCGCGCCAGCCCCGGCCTGCGAGGCAGCACTGCGCGCGGTCGTTGCCGCCCGCGCCGGCATGGCCCACCTCGATGCGGTGCGGCAGGCGCAGGGCTGCCGCCGCTGCCCTTCCGCGCGGCGCTGCATCTGGGCGAGATCCTGTGGGGCCATATCGGCGCGGCCGACCGGCTGGACCTCACCGCGATCGGCCCCGCGGTCAACCTGTTTAGCCGGGTGGAGGGGTTGTGCCGGCCGCTCGGCCGGTCGGTGGAGATCTCGGTCTCGGTCGCGGCCGAGACCACCGCGCCGCCGGTGCCGCTGGGCGAACACCCGCTGCGCGGCATCGCCGCACCTTGCGCCGTCTTCACCCTGCCGGACGGGTGAGCGGCTCGGTTGGGTTCAGGTCGCAAGCCCAACCTCTCACCGGCCGTCACCCGCCTTGCTTAGCCTTGTAATGAATGAGCTGGCGCGCCGTTGTTTTTCGCTCCCTGAGGACCGTGCAATTTCGGTTGATCCTGCGCGCCGAATTCGTTGTTTCCACGGCGCCCTGGATTAGGGTTAACCTATTGATATAATTTGTTATGCGACGCAAGATCGGGTTTTTACTCGGGCTGCGGTAGCAAATTACGTTGTTTTTTTGGCGCCGGCGCCGCTCCACGTCGCAGCGTTCAGGCGGTCGGCAGCCTCAGCCGGTGGCCGAGGGTCCGCGGCAATATCCCGCGTTCGCGCGGATCCTCGAACAGCACCGCACGGCGCGCATACACCACGAACCCGGCCCGCTGATAGACGCGCAGCGCCTTTGGATGATCGAACGTCGAGGTGTGCAGCCAAAATCGGTCGATCGGCCGCGACCATGCGCGGTCGATCGCCGCCTGCAGGAGATAGGGGCCGAGCCGGCGCCCGATAAAATCGGGGATGAGCCCGAAATAGCAGAGCTTGGTCTCGCGCGGGGCCGCCGTGTCGAGCTCGAAGAAGCCCGCAGGCACGCCGCGGACGTACAGCACGAAGATTTCGATCGCCGGCCGGTGGATTTGCGCGGCAACCGACGCGTCATCGATGATCCGCCGCTCAAACCACAGCCACGGCTCGCCGACGGTGTCGTAGAGATAGCGGTAGAAGGAAACCGTGCAGGCTTCGGCGCGCATCAGCGCGAGCTTGTCGAGCGGCGCCGGGACCCGTCGCCCTGCCGGCCGTTCCAGCATTTCGAGATAGGTGATGGTGTCTTCGAGCATCGTCACCGGGCCGGGCCCGTCTCAATCGGCGTATCGCCGGGCAGCCCCCATTCAGACCACGACCCGTCATAGACCGCCGCACCGGGGTGCCCGATCAAGTACAGCGCGAAGGCGAGCGCGCAGGCGGTGACACCCGAGCCGCAGCTCGTGACGATCGGTCGGTCGAGCGCCACACCCTCATCAAGAAACAGCCTGGTCAGCTCTTCGGCGCTCTTCAGCTGCCGTGTGCGCGGGTCGGTCACGCGCTCATAGGGGACATTGCGGCTACCGGGAATATGACCGCCGCGCAGGCCGGGCCGGGCTTCGGGTGCGGTGCCGTCGAACCGCCCGGCGGCGCGCGCATCGACGACCTGCTCGTGGCGGGTCGCGAGGTTCTCAAAGAGGGCACGCTTGTCGCGAACCAGCGCTGGGTCGAATCGCGCCGTGAAATGGCGCTGCGGCGGACTCGGCACCGCCGTGCCGAGCGGCCGTCCCTCGGCGCGCCATTTGGGCAGGCCGCCGTCGAGGACCGCGACGTCGTGATGCCCGTAAAGGCGCAGCATCCACCAAGCGCGCCCAGCAGAAGACAGCCCGGCGCTGTCATACACGACGACGCGATCGCTGTCGCCGATGCCGAGTGCCGCGATCTTGCTCGCAAAGAGATCGGGCGGGGGGATCATGTGCGGCAGGCTCGTGCCGGGCTCGGCGATGTCGTCAATATCAAAAAACACAGCTCCCGGGATGTGGCCCTGGTCGTAGTCCTGCCGCGCGGTCGGGGTAATGCCCGGCAATTTGAACGACGCGTCGGCGATCCGGACATGCGGGTCGGCGAGGTGTGCTGCGAGCCAATCAGTGCCGACGAGCGCTTCGGGACAGGCATAGGGCATCGGATGTCACTCCGCGAAGGCGAGGATCACGCGGCGGTTCTGCTTGCCCTTGTTCTCGATTTTCGTCACGGCGATCGGGCCGATCTCGGCGGTGTTGCGAACATGGGTTCCGCCGCAAGGCTGCAAGTCGACACCGGAGATTTGCATCAGGCGCACGCGGCCCATGCCGCTCGGCGGCTTGACGGACATCGTGCGCACGAGTTCGGGTTTGGCGGCGAGTTCCTCGTCGGTGATCCAGCGCGGCCCGACCGGATGACCTTCGGCTATCAGCCCGTTGAGGCGGCTAGCGATCGCCTCCCGGTCGAGGCTCGACCCGGGGACGTCGAAATCGAGCCGCCCTCTGCCGTCCGAGACCTGGCCGCCGGTCACCGCGCCGGGGACGATGCTGCACAACAGGTGCAAGCAGGTATGCATGCGCATCAACCGGTAGCGCCGGTCCCAGTCGATCTCGGCGACGAGCTCGCTGCCGGGCTCGGGGAGCGACGAACCCGGTTCCGGGATATGAATGACCTCGTCAGGCAGTGGGCCCTTGACCGTATCGACGATCGTTATCGACTGACCCGAGGGAAGGCGCAGCGCTCCGGCATCCCCGGGCTGGCCGCCGCCCATCGGATAGAAGACGGTGCGGTCGAGCCTGATGCCGCGCTCATCGGCTTGGGTCACCCGTGCGTCGCAGGAGCGGAGGTAGCCGTCGTCGCGAAACAGCAGCTCGGTCATTGGTTGGCGTCCAGCCAGGCCGGGGTCGGAAGCTCGCGCGACTTCAGAAAGTCGGGGTTGAAGAGCTTCGATTGGTAGCGGGTGCCGGAATCGGCGAGGATCGTCACGATCGTGTGCCCGGGCCCGAGCTCGCGCGCCAAGCGGATCGCCCCGCAGACATTGATCCCGGTCGAGCCGCCGAGGATGAGCCCTTCCTCGGTCACGAGGTCGAACAGGACCGGCAGCATTTCCTTATCGGTGATCTGGTACTGCCCGTCCGGCGCAAAGCCCACGAGGTTGCCGGTTTCGTGGTTGTTGCCGATGCCTTCGGTGATAGAGTTACCTTCCGGCTGCCACTCGTGGCGCGCATACCAGCTGTAGATGCCCGAGCCCATGCAATCGGACAGATAAATCTGGACCTTGGGGTTGCGTTCCTTGAGCGCAATGCCGACGCCGGAGAGCGTGCCGCCGGTGCCGACCGAGCAGGTGAAACCGTCGACCTTGCCGTCGGTCTCCTCCCATATTTCCGGGCCGGTCGTCTCGTAATGCCCGCGCCGGTTGGCGAGGTTGTCGAACTGATTGGCCCAGATTGCGCCATTGGGTTCGCTCGACGCGATTTCTTCGGCGAGCCGCCCGGAGTAGCGCGCATAGTGCATCGGGTTGGCATAGGGGACAGCGGGAACAAGGCGGAGATCGACGCCGCACAGGCGCAGCATGTCCTTCTTCTCCTGGCTCTGCGTCTCGGGCATGACGATCACGGTGCGGTAGCCGCGCGCGTTACCGACGAGCGCCAAGCCGATGCCGGTGTTCCCGGCGGTGCCTTCGACGATGACGCCGCCCGGGCGAAGCTGGCCGCGCTCCTCGGCGTCCTTGATGATGTAGAGCGCTGCCCGGTCCTTGACCGAGCCGCCAGGGTTGAGGAACTCGGCCTTGCCGAGGATCGTGCAGCCGGTCTCGTCGGAGGCGCGCCGCAGCTTAATCAGCGGCGTGTTTCCGACGGTGCCGACAAAGCCGTTACGGATCGTCATGCGCTTCTCCATACCCCGAGCTCGCGAGCCAAGACTATCGAGGGCGAGAGCGGGGACGCAACACTCCTGCTGTTTGCGCGGCGCGGCTGATGGCTTAGAACCGACCGTGCGACGCGAACGGAATCCAGCCGCATGACCGAGCCCGATCAGGACGAGCTGTTCCCCGCCCCGAAGGCTTTGGATGGCGACCGCCAAAGGGACCTGACCACCGGGCTGTTGCCGTCGCAGATGTTGCGTGAAGCGGTGGCGCAGGGGCGCGAGATCATGTCTCCTGAGCCGATCGGCGACCACCAGGTACAGCCGGCGAGCATCGATTTGCGCCTGGGCGAGGTCGCATACCGGGTGCGGGCGAGCTTTCTGCCGGGTGCCAGGGCGAGTGTGCGCGACAAGCTCGATCTGCTGTCGATGCATCGGATCGACCTCGCTCAAGGAGCGGTTCTCGAGAAGGACTGCGTCTATATCGTGCCGCTGTTCGAATATTTGGCGTTGCGCAGCCGCACCTCGGGATTCGCCAACCCGAAAAGCTCGATCGGCCGGCTCGATGTTTTCGCCCGGGTCATCACTGACCATGGCAGCGAGTTCGACCGCATCCGCGAGGGTTACAAAGGGCCGCTCTACGCGGAGATCTCGCCGCGCTCGTTCAGCATTCTGGTGCGCACCGGCTCGAGCCTCGTGCAATTGCGTATCCGCCGTGGGTCGCCCGCGTTCAGCGATACCGCACTCAGGCGGCTGCACCAGGAGGTCGGCCTCGTCGAGCCTGCACGAGGCGCCGCGCCTAGCGGCATGGAGGCCGCATCGCCGGGAAGGCTATCGGCGCGCGAGGCAGTCCGCGACGGCCTCGCCTTCACCGTCGATGTCGCCGGCGACACGGAGAGCGGCATTGTCGGCTACAAGGCGCGCCGCCACACCGATCTGATTGATGTCGACCGGGTCCATCACTACGATCCGCGCGAATTCTGGGAACCGGTTTACGCTCACCGCGGGCCCGCGGGCCCGGGCGGAATTGTCCTCGACCCACACGATTTCTACATTCTCGCCTCGCGCGAGGCGGTCGTAGTGCCGGCCGATCATGCCGCCGAAATGCTGCCCTACCACACTTTTGTTGGCGAATTCCGCGTCCATTTCGCCGGTTTCTTCGATCCGGGCTTTGGCACTGCCGAGACTGGCGGCGCCGGTAGCCGCGCCGTACTCGAAGTGCGCTCGCACGAGGTGCCGTTCTTGATCGAAGACGGCCAGATCCTCGGCCGCCTCGTCTACGAGCGCCTGATCACAAGACCGGACAAGCTCTACGGCCGCGCCATCGGTTCGTCCTATCAGAGCCAAGGGCTGGCGCTGTCGAAACATTTCAAGAGATTCCCGCCGCGCTGAGCTTGCGACGCGAGTTCAGCCCACCGACCAAAGCCGGCGCAGGTGGTCGCGGTGACGCAAGAGCCAGTAAAGGC
>DASQCY010000092.1:0-1529 GCA_035634495.1 Allostellaceae bacterium | reverse complement strand
GGCGGGATTATGATCGTCCGCGCCGGCGGCGGTGCCGGGATGTTCTCCGGCATCATCGGCGGCTGGTCCGCGGGCGGTCCCCGCGGCAGCCTTCCCGTAACCAAGGAGGTGAGAAATTGAGCGTCCTTCTCGACCCGACCTCGGAACGAAGTCCGACCATCCGGCCGCGCCTGCCCCGGCCGGAGCGGCTCGACGGGCTGACGATCGGCATTCTCGACATCGCCAAAGCGCGCGGCGAGGTTTTTCTGCACCGTCTCGGCGAGCGCATCAGCGAACGCGGCATCACGGTCAAGCACTACGCGAAGCCCACAAACACGCGGGTGGCGCCGTTGCCGTTGCGGCAGCAGATCGCCGCCGAAGTCAACCTCGTTATCGAAGGATTGTCCGACTGAGGGTCCTGCATTTCGTGCTGTACGCATGACATGGCGGATCTCGAAGGACGCGGCATTCCGACGGTCGGCGTCGCCACCACCGAGTTCGTCGAAGGTGCCGCCGCACAGGCCAAATCACTCGGTATCGATCCGGCCCTAGTGTTCATTCCCCACCCGGTCCAAGACCGCACCGACGACGAGCTCAAGAAACTCGCCGACGACCATCTGGAGCCGATCCTGGCGATGCTGGTGAAGGGCTGAGAGGGCGGGCCCGCGTAACGGGAAGAGTGCAAGCTGATGCTGTCGCCCCGGGTTGAGCTGGATCATTCACCGGGGCGGCAGGATCGCCTAAATTTTCTTCGTGAGCGTTACCAGTTGGATTCGCCAGCTTAGTGTTTCCGCGGCGGACGAATTGCCGGGCAGCGTGTTTCGCTATGTGCTGGCGACGAGCGCGCCGCATCAGCTCCTGCTCGTGGCGCTGACCGCCAGTGTCTTTCTCCTCGAAATCGTCCCGCTCGAGCTGCAACGCCGGATCGTCAACGACCTCGTCAAAGACCGCCCCTATCAATGGGTGATCACCCTGTGCGCGGTCTATGCCGGGGTCGTGCTCGTGCAAGGGGGAACCAAGCTCGTCCTCAACGTCTACCGCGCCTGGGTCGGCGAGCGCGCCATACGAGGCCTGCGCCACCGGATCCACAGCGTCATCGAGGCCCCGCCCACGTCTTCACCGGCGGCCGAGGCGCAAGGGATCGCGGTCTCGATGATCGTGGCGGAAGTCGAGCCGATCGGCGGGTTCATCGGCGAGAGCGTATCCGAGCCTCTGCTGCAGGGCGGCATCCTGGCCTCGGTGCTCGCCTATCTGATCCATATAGACCCGTGGATGGCGCTCGGAGCGTTCGCTCTCTTTGTCCCCCAATTCTTCTTTGTTCCGCTGATGCAGGCGGCCGTGAACTGGCGCGCCGGAGCCCGGATCCGGATATTGCGCCAGCTGGGTATCGGCGTGATCGACCAGACGGATGGACACTTCCGCGCCGACGATCAGCGGATCGACCGGGTCTTTTCCCTCGACATGGGGATCTTTCGACTCAAGTTTACGATGAACTTCTTGATGAATCTGTGCAGCCATCTGCAGATCGTGTCCGCTCTGCTGATCGGCGG
>DASQCY010000091.1:0-4795 GCA_035634495.1 Allostellaceae bacterium | reverse complement strand
GCGATGGGTGGTCCGCCGCAAGGCGGCGGTAGTCGCCGCCGTACAAGGCGGCAAGATCACCCTAGAGGAAGCCTGCCGCCGCTACCAGCTCACCGAGGAAGAGTTCCGAGCCTGGCACCGCGCCTATGACGCCCATGGTCTGCCCGGCTTGCGCGCCACCCGCTTACAGCAGTACCGCGCCCCGGCTTCCCCTCGCCCGCGACGGCCGCGCCGCTGATTGCCTCTTCGGCCGATTTAATTCCCTCTTTCGGCCGATTTAATTCCCTCATCGGCGGATTTCTTTCCCTGTTCGGCCGCTTAGGGAATTTGCCCAACAGTTTGCCGAAACATCAATCACTTGACGGAGCCAGGCCGGTCCTTGAACGGCGCGAAATCGATGTTTTCCCGGTATTTTCCCGGCGAGCAGGGAAACGCGGCTCGCCACGGCCGGCCGGTGTTCGTAAGCATTTCCTTACAGTTTTATGGTGAATAGAGGGGACAGCACCAGCGGCTCGACAGCGCGAGATGGACATTTCGGTCCTCATACCGGTCTACAACGAAGAGGCGGCGCTGCCGGAATTGTATCGGGCGCTCGCCGACATCCTCGACCAGCTGCCGCAAACGGCCGAGATCATCTTTGCCGACGACGGATCGCGCGATGCCTCAGCCGCCACACTCGACGCCTTGGCCGAAGGCGATCCGCGGGTCCGGGTGCTGCATCTGTCGCGCAACTACGGCCAGACCGCGGCCCTGATGGCGGCGATCCGGAACAGCACCGGCGACGTGATCATCCCGATGGACGGCGACGGTCAGAACGATCCGGCCGACATCCCGAGGCTGATCGCGCGGCTCGCCGAGGGCTATGACGTCGTCTCCGGCTGGCGCACCGCGCGGCAGGATGGGGCGCTGACCCGCCGGCTCCCCTCGGTCGTTGCCAACTGGCTGATCTCCGCCGTGCTGCGCGTGCCGTTGCACGATTACGGCTGCACCCTCAAGGCCTACCGTCGCGAAGTCGTCGAGGACATCCGCCTCTACGGCGAGATGCACCGCTTCATCCCGATCTATGCCGCCTGGGAAGGAGCGCGCGTCACAGAGCTCGCTGTAGCGCACCATCCGCGCCGCTTCGGTCGCTCGAAATATGGGATCGGGCGCATCGCGCGAGTGCTGCTCGATCTCTTGATCGTCTACTTCATCGACCGCGCCTTCGACCGGCCGATCCAATTCTTCGGCAAGCTGGGCCTCGGTTTCCTGGTCCTCGCGGTCGCCATCTTCGGCTGGGCAGTGGCCCTCAAATACGCCTGGGAGGTCACCTTGATCCAGACGCCGCTGCCGTTGCTCGCCGCGACGATCGGTCTGTCGGGCGTGCTCTTTCTGCTGCTCGGGATCATCGCCGAGATCCAGGTGCGCATCTATTTCGAGGCGCGCGGGCGGCCGCCGTACAAGATCAGGCAGGTGGTGCAGCATCCCGCGCTGCCGCCGCGCCGCGCAGCATCCCGGCGGTGGTAGCTTCCTTGATCGAAGAGGGTCCTAGCCGTCCGTCCTCTCTCGCTATCCGGCGGCACTGTTGTGGCTGGCGCTGGGGCTCGAACTGCGGCGAAGCGAAATTTTTCGAATTGCTCGCGCGCCTCAACTTCGCATTTGAGATCGATCGTATTCGATCAGATGCTGCCGCGGATCACGCATTACTGGCCGCTGAAAGGTCCGCGCTGATGATAGAAGCCGCCTCGAGGACGTCCGTACCGCGTCGGTGAGCGAGATGTCCCGGTCGGCGATTGGCACACGACAGCTCGCGGCGAAACACCGAGAGCTTGATGGTGAAGCTCGGCTCGCGCCTTGGGTCACAAGACTCCGGCGGCGGCATGGGCGGCCCGGCTCGCCTCCCTGCCAGTCCCTCCGGAGAAAACCGCAGCCGCGCCGTCGAGCAGCTGCTTTTTCCAGGCGTAGATCTGGTTGGGGTGAAGCTGGTACTTTGCTGCCAGCTCGGCAACCGTCGCCGGGTTCCGCAACGCTTCCAGCGCCACCTTCGCCTTCAACCCTGCGTCCAGCCGTCGCCGTGTCTTCTTGCTCATTCGTCTGCTCATCCTGGAGCAGACTTAACCTTAACCAGTAGTCCTATTTTCAGGGTCCGCTTCTGTTCAACCCTCGCTGTACGGCTAAACAAGCGGTAAGCCAAGTATCCCAACATGTGTCGAACCCATCTCGCCCTCGGGCTGGTTGGGGACCGCCTGTATCGGCTTCGCGATTTCTGTGGTCAGCGCTATCGCGGAGATTTGAGAAGCGAGACGGTGCCTAGCGGCAAAAGCCGGTAATGGGAAGACGTCTTCTCGACGTTGTTTTCAATCCGATGATTGGAAGCAAGAGGTGATTAGAGAACCGTAGCGGTGCAGCGCGGCGGCGGCCTCACACCGGCCGATTTAATCACATTTTAAGGTTGTTACACCCAGTTTACGCACTGCACCCGGAGGTGTGCCATGCGTACCACCCGGCAGAGCATTGTCGTTACCGAGAAGCGGTTTGAAGTGATTCCGAAAGCCTTGCCGGCTGGTTCGAAAGACGGCGGTCTTGCGGCGGTAAGGATCACGCGGTCGATGTGGATCTGCAGGGACCGGCTTGTCGCGCTGCTGTGTCTGCTGCCGGCCGCCTGCTACTACTTCCTGTTGATCAGTCAGCCGAGCCCCGGCGCAGCCACTTCAGGTCTTTTCGGTCCGGTGTCGCGTGGACTGACCTTCAACAGCATGCTGTTGCACCTCCTAAGCGGTGCGTTCGACGTCGATCCTCAGACGATCGGTGACGAAGGCTTTATTCACAACGGCTCGACCTATGCTTATTTCGGTATTCTACCGGCCCTCGTTCGGCTCTTCGTTCTACCAATGGCACATTTTCCGATCATCGACTTCTCGCGGCTAAGCTGCCTCACTGCTACTTTGATCATGACGCTTTTCAAACTCCTATCGGTCTTGACGGTGTGGCGCGCAGCCAAAACTCGTCAGGGGTCATTGCTGGTTGCGCTGTTTATTGTTGCTATCCTCGTCGGTGGACCACAAATCCAATTCCTGCGACCCTCGATCTATCAGGAGGTGATCCAGTGGTCTGGCGCCCTCTCTGCGGGATTCGTGTATTTTATCTTGCGAGGGTGCCATTCCCAACAAGGCTTTACGATTGGCATTTTGGCGACACTCGCGCTGATGGCGGGCCTGGCTCTTCTGACCCGAGTCTCGACCGCCCTTGGCCTTTACGTAGCCTTCGGTCTGATCTGGATACAGCTTGCCTGGCGACAAATCAGCGTCGCAGAAGGATCGCGTGAGCCGACGGCCCAAGGTACTCATTTAGGTTCCCTTCTGATCCCGGTATTGATCCTGACCGGCTTTGCCGCCTTGACCGGATTGGTGAATTACAAGCGATGGGGCAACCCCCTCGTCTTCGGTGATATCCACAGCCATATCATGTCATTGACCCTTAACCCCGATCGGCTCGTTCGCTTCGACAAATATGGGCCATTTAATCTAGCCCGTCTCGGCTACGGCATAATGTACTATTTTTTTCCCGTATGGGTAATACGTGACGGCGCCGAAAATTTTTTGGGATCGGTATTCCAACAACGGATAATAGATGCTATCGAATTGCCTCCGAGCAGCTTTTTCCTTTCTGATCCCCTTCTTGTCGGGTTGATGGCTTATGCATTTCTGCACTTTCTGAAACCTGGGGGCATGCCAAAACCAAGTCTTGTCATTCCGCCACTGATTGGTCTGGCGATCCCGCCATTCATGATGTTGACATTCATCGGCATGTCCTTCCGTTATCGTATGGAATTCTATCCTTTTCTCGAATTGGCCGCGTACATTGGGTTCGATCGTATGCTCGCCAAACCCACGAGGTGCCGGCAGCTTCCGTTCGCTGTCGCAGCCATTGCAGGAATAGTCGCATCGCATCTGCTATGGATTCTTTACATGATCTCGCCATTTGGTCCTGTGACCGAAGTGGTCGGTTCAATGAGCCTGTTGGAATTTTATAGTTCATTATTTCATTGAGCACTGCGGTGGGCGAGACCATAGCGAGTTCTGCGTTCCGCCCTTATGCTCTTTACCCGGGGCAGTGACTTGGACAAACCGCTACATCGGCGATCCACCGCCGACCGGGGTCCTCAATCTTCTCTATTGTGCCGGCGTTGACGATGCTCATTGCGGCTGGGCGCAATGACGCGCTCATGCTAGGAGCGCGAGGCTGCGCGGACCCGGCATGGAGTTCGCGAGCGAGGTGGTCATCAAGGCGACACTGCTCTGCGAGAATATCGTTCAGCACCGTGACCCTGTCTCCCGAGCCCGCGATCGTCCGCTATCTGTTGATGCTAAGCTTGACTGGCCTCTTTGTCGCGCCAGCCTTGTTGGCGATGCTGATCTCGCTCTTCGTTCTGCTCGCGTTCGGCGAGGTGCGGATCTACTGGTCGACCCGTTGAGTCATTTCGGCAATTACTAGGACACACTGGTCGACTCGATTTTCAAAGTGGGTCACATCGCAGGCTGGCTCTCGCCTGGCATGTATATGGCGTTCGGGAAGGGAACAGAACGCCTGAACCCTAGCGAACCTCTGCAAAAGCCATCGGCCAGTGATCGTGATATAATCTGCGGCGAGGTGAATTGGCGCGCATAGGTTGGGGGCGATGAAGCAGATGACGCTGGCGGCGGCGGGTTTTGAACGCTACGCCAAGACGACGCGGCGGGCGGTATTTCTGGCCGAGATGGAACGGGTGGTGCCGTGGCCGGCGCTGTGCGGGTTGATCGAGCCGTTCTATCCCAAAGCCGGCAATGGCCGCCCGCCG